>JANXNM010000250.1 GCA_025354065.1 Synechococcales cyanobacterium 340R_concoct_173_sub
TCAGAGGCAACAACAGCAGGCATCTCAAACGATCGCGGAACTTGATATTCAGGACGAGCAGATTACTGCTGGCGTTCGGAAAGATTTGATTTCGATCGATCGGAGATTGGGGAGATGTGAGACACGGATTTATGTGATTGAGGTGCGGGTTAATATCCCTCAAACCCAAGCCTAGAGCCGTTCTTAGCAAGCGCTTTGAAAATCCACGTGTCCGGAGTTCAAATCTCCGTCCTGGCATACGGTTCAATACACAAAATTAAAAAAATCATTGAAGGGCTTCACTGTCAACGGTGTTTAGAAACTGCGAAGTCGAAGCTGAATCATACTAATGATTTTGAATAGAATTTCTCCAACATGAATTTGGTTTTGTCTTAGGTACGAAACAAGGTGAATAAGTATTAAAAAAGGCGATCGCCGCAATTGCAGAACGATCGCCTTTCTTGTGTCTAAACGGTAAAGTAGCTACTACAGTTTTCTGACTACCTTCAGTTGAACGATCGCTGGCTCTGCGATTATGGTTTTGGTAGCAAGTCGGTCCGACGAAATTTGACCTTTGGTCTGTAGGTAAATGACGATCGCTGGCGATCGAATCTGGGCATCTGCTAGTTTTCCTAGAGTGCCTGATTTACAGTGATATCCAAACCTCTTCAGCTTTCGCTCTCAAGCATTACCTTTGCCTGTAAAAGTTCTTGGTGCTTTTCTTCATTGACCTTGGGATAGTGGAGATTAAGGTCCCTCAATTGGGCATAAATGGTGCCTGCTACCGCAAGACGAGTAAACCATTTATGATCGGCTGGGATAATGTGCCAGGGTGCTACCTCGGTGCTGGTGTGATTGAACATATCTTCGTACACCCTCATGTAGTCATCCCAGAAAGCACGCTCTTTCGCATCATTGGTGGAGAATTTCCAGTTTTTCTCAGGACGATTGATCCGTTCTAAAAATCGCTTCTTTTGTTCTTTTTTAGAGACATTTAGGAAGAATTTTAGGATAACTGTCCCATTTTTAACAAGATATTTTTCGAAATTATTGATTTCCTCGAAGCGCTGCTTCCAGAGGTTTTTACCCACTAGACTAGGCGGAAGTTGCCCCTGCGCCATAATTTCTGGGTGGACGCGCGTTATTAAGATTTCTTCATAATAAGAGCGGTTAAAAATACCAATTTTCCCTCGTTCTGGTAGGGCTTTGGAACATCGCCAGAGATAGTCGTGACTTAACTCTTCTGTAGACGGAGCTTTGAAGCTATGCACTTGACATCCTTGGGGATTGATGCCGGACATGACGTGTTTGATAGTACTATCCTTGCCCGCCGCATCCATCGCTTGAAAAATAATCAGCACCGAGTAAGTATTTTGGGCATAAAGCATATCTTGATAATGTTTTAAAGCCTCAATCACTTCCTGCAAGTCACCTTGAGAGTCCGACTTATTCAGATAATGGGCTTTATAATCTGGGTCGTAGTCTTTGGCCAAGGAAATTTTCTGCCCTGGCGGCACAATTAAGGGACGCATAAATTCGGCATGACTTTTGTTGTCAAATAGTTTCAATGCTGAATTAGTTTTGCTGTCGTATGCTGTCATATTTTTATGCTCTTTGGGCTAAGTCGATGCTTGACAGGTTAAGAAGAAAATCGTTTTGTCAAGCCCTATCAACCTAAACTTGGAAACGCTCTTATATCCAGCTTTTGAGGTGGTTTTCGTAAGGTCTTAACGACCCCCAGTCCTCGATTCTCAGGAGCGGCTAAGT
>JANXNM010000251.1 GCA_025354065.1 Synechococcales cyanobacterium 340R_concoct_173_sub
TCAGAGGCAACAACAGCAGGCATCTCAAACGATCGCGGAACTTGATATTCAGGACGAGCAGATTACTGCTGGCGTTCGGAAAGATTTGATTTCGATCGATCGGAGATTGGGGAGATGTGAGACACGGATTTATGTGATTGAAGTGAGGGTTAATATCCCTCAAACCCAAGCCTAGAGCCGTTCTTAATTATTCTCTCCTAAGCGGTAGGCCGTGGGTTCAACTCCCGCCAGTCTCGCTCGTAGCAAGGGTTGGTTATTCTCTTTGATGTTAAAACCAGGATAGTAGAGTTCTTTAATCCCGAAATAATATCAAAGAGAATTTTCGTTTAAAAGTCTTGTTCTAAAAGTTCTTTAGTTAAAGCAATGTAGTGTTTCCAGGTTATTTCTGCTGGATTTTAAACCAATGTAGTGATGTTGATTTCTAATCTCGGAGGATGTTTGAAAAATTCAAGATTGTGACAATTGACACCCGATTCCCTCAAATCCATTGTGAAGGTATGTAAGATTGGATTCTTAATTCTCATTCACAACAGGGCTTCGAGGGATCAGGTTTTTGATACTAACGAAAGGATTTTTCAATCATCATTCTAGTGATATTGAAAAAAGAGTGACGTGCCTATCTCTACTCTCCGACGGGTGCAACCATACCCGGCATCGGCCCATTCTCTAGCTCAAATTCAGATTGGGCAGCACCGCACTGAGGGCAATTCCAATCTTCAGATAGTGTTCCAAACGGTATACCTGGATCAATGTGGTCATCAGTATCACCTTCTGCTGGATCATAGACATATCCACAAACCTTACAAATATACTTATCCATTGTTGCCTCCTAGACGTAATTTAGAATTACTGATGAATTAGAACTATTGATAAACCGATCTTTTTTAGCAGCGGTTATTAACTTAACTATATTAAACCTATCAAAGGTCAGCGTCTACTAAAATAGAGAAATTCGACGGATACTAGCGAATCAAAATGAATATAACTACAAGACATCAAATCTACCTCCGGCACCACGGAAAAGAAATTGGCTTGACTCAACAAGCTTACGAATAGCCTTAGGAATTGTGTGATAATCAACGCGATACACTTCTTCCTGAGCAAACGAAAGTACGATCGATTCAACTCCTAGAATTATCCATGCATAATCGCACAGTTCTTCTATATAGCCATTACTGGTCTAGTGAGGTACGCTATTAATCAAAATCATAGTTTCAGTTTATAAACAGTTAATGCAGCCTTATTCATTAGACTTACGTCAGAAAATTGTTGATGCTTATGAGAAAGGTGATGTCTCGCAACG
>JANXNM010000263.1 GCA_025354065.1 Synechococcales cyanobacterium 340R_concoct_173_sub
AAAAGCGACTACAATAGATGAAACGTTCGACAACTTCCAACTATTTACCTCGAACCTAACAACGAGCCATGAGAAACCACGACGATCGCATTATTATTTTCGATACAACTTTGCGTGATGGCGAACAAGCGCCCGGTTGCACCCTGAATGGGGAAGAAAAGATGGCGATCGCTCGTCAACTGGCAAGGCTCGGGGTGGATGTGATTGAAGCTGGGTTTGCCTTTGCCAGTCCAGGGGATTTTGAGGCGGTGAAAAAGATTTCCGAACAGATTGGCACGGAAAATGGCCCAATTATTTGTAGTTTGGCGCGGGCGATTCCCGCCGATATTAAGGCCGCAGCCGATGCGTTGAAACCCGCAGTGCATTCACGGATTCATACGTTTATTTCAACCTCCGATATTCATTTGGAATATCAACTCAAAAAGAGCCGATCGGAAGTGCTGACGATCGCCGAGGAAATGGTCGCCTATGCAAAATCCTTTGTGGAAGATGTCGAATTTTCGCCTATGGATGCAGCCCGATCGGAGCCTGCTTATTTGTATGAGGTGGTGACAAAAGCGATCGCGGCGGGTGCCACCACTATTAATATTCCCGACACCGTGGGTTATATGACCCCGAGTGAATTTGGGGATATGATTCGCGGAATTAAGCAGAATGTACCGAACATTGATCAAGCCATTCTGTCAGTTCATGGTCATAATGATTTAGGGTTGGCCGTCGCATCATTTCTCGAAGCGATTAAGTATGGTGCGCGGCAATTGGAATGCACCATTAATGGGATTGGAGAACGGGCAGGCAATGCTGCATTAGAAGAATTGGTGATGGCGTTGCATGTACGGCGACAGTATTTCAATCCGTTTTTGGGTCGATCGGTCGATTCTGAAACGCCGTTGACCGGAATCAATACGACAGAAATTTATCGGACCTCTCGTCTCGTCTCGAATTTGACGGGGATGTTGGTACAACCGAATAAAGCGATCGTCGGTGCAAATGCGTTTGCCCATGAATCCGGGATTCACCAAGATGGGATGTTGAAAAATCGACAAACCTATGAAATCATGGATGCCCGGTCGATCGGTCTGAATGACAACCAAATTGTATTGGGTAAACATTCCGGTCGTAATGCCTTCCGTACCCGTTTGAAAGAACTGGGTTATGACTTAGCGGATCAAGAATTGAATAAAGCCTTTGTTCGATTCAAGGAACTAGCCGATAAGAAAAAAGAAACCACCGATTGGGATCTTGAATCCATTGTGAATGATGAAACCCAACAGCCGCCTGAATTGTTCCGGCTCGAAATGGTTCAAGTATCCTGTGGCAATAATGCCCAACCAACCGCCACTGTTCGGATTCGGACCCCCGATGGTGAGGAATTGATGGATGCTGCGATCGGAACAGGTCCAGTGGATGCAATCTATAAGGCGATTAATCGGGTGGT
>JANXNM010000285.1 GCA_025354065.1 Synechococcales cyanobacterium 340R_concoct_173_sub
TCTCAAGGCTGCTTTTAATTGTCGCTCAAGATAACCAGGAACATCGTCGCCGTCTTTGGCCGCAATAACGATCGGTGAAGCTAACAAAGGATGATTCCAAACTTGATGCCGCCCTTTCCCTGGTCGCCAATCAAATCCCAAGTCTTGTATCTCTTTCTTAAATTGTCGGATTTTTCTCGGCATATTGTCACCTCATTATTTTCCAATCATACGGAGCCGATTCTCGTTAGTCGGTCGATCGGTTGTGGATTGAGTAGACATTCGGAAACTGAGGGAATCGATCGTATTGCGCTGACGGCCTAGTAATTTACATGTTATTACTTATGTAATACACCGTTCAGTCAAACAGCAATGATCACCACAGAACTGACGATTCGGAAAGTCGGAAACTCAATGGGTGCAACGTTTCCAAAGGAGCTACTGAATAAATTGCGCGTCTCTGAAGGCGACAAAGTTTATGTGACAGAAACGCCTGAAGGAGTCTTAATCTCTGCCTATGACCCCGCCTTTGCAGAAGCCATGGAAGCCTATGCTGAAGGCAGTTCTAAGTATCGCAACACCTTACATCAGCTTGCTCAATAGCCCTATGCGACCTGTTTTCAAATGGTTAAATAAGCAGATTGTCCTAGCCATCCACAACCAACAAATCGTCGAGCATGGTGGCCGTCCGGGAGTGCTGAACCTAGGGCTTCTAGAGTCATCGTTAGCGTCTCCCTTAAATATCTACAACTACGAAGAGAACTCATCAGTCTTCGATCTAGCTGCTGCCTACGGCTTTTCTCTAGTCAAAAACCATTGTTTCTTTGACGGAAACAAACGAGTCGCCTTCATGTCGATGTTCGTCTTTCTGAAGATCAATGGTTTCCTCCTAGACGCACCAGAAGAGGAAGCGACTCTATTTATGCTAAACCTGACCGAAAGCAAAGAGTCTCAAAAGAGCCTGAGTGAATGGCTAGAACGATTCAGCATAAAATTGGTCTAGGATAACGGTCCTCGAATCTTGAGTGGGTGGCGATGGACTGAAAAAGATATGACTTTAAACCACTATTTCTAATACCGAATCTTCTGCGCGGCCATCAGCTCTTTGCCCAAGATTTTCCAAAGGCGTTTGCGTTGGTCAGTGCTAATCGGGCGACTGCCTTTAATCCAATGCGTCACCATCGATCGGTCCATGTGGAGCTGATAGGAAAGTTGCGCCTTACTCCAACCTTT
>JANXNM010000297.1 GCA_025354065.1 Synechococcales cyanobacterium 340R_concoct_173_sub
ATTCAGGTATTAATGTCGCCGGAACGGTATCACGTAAATGTTTTAGAGCAGGACTTCGATCGATCGGCCTATTGATTCAAGCGTATTAATTCAGCAGCAATTCCAAGTATCCTCGTTACGATAAGAGTGGAGTACACAAGTCACCGATCAAATTACAGCTCAAAATCTTATGAATAATGTAATCTTCCATGGTTTTAACTGGAAATATCAAGATCTAATTCGTGAGGTTAAAAAAATTAGTGATTTGGGCTATGGTGCAATCTTAATTCCGCCACCACTATACTCCGATGTCAATGGTGATCAATGGTGGCAACGGTATCAACCTAAAGATTATCGAGTGTTGTTATCGCACTTAGGCGGAAAAAAAGATCTCCTACAATTGATCGATCTCTGTCATCAAATGACACAACCCCTCAAGGTCTATGCTGATCTGGTGGTTAACCATATGGCGAATGAAAATCGAGAAGATCATTATAATTTTCCAGGTAATGCTGAACTTGAAAACTATAAAAATAATCCTGAATTGTTTGAAGAAAATCGCTTATATGGCAACTTAAGCGAGGGATTGTTTTCAATTGATGACTTCAACCGATTGGGAAATATTACCGATTGGTCGAATCGCAATCAGGTCCAGTATAACGATCTATCAGGATTACCAGATTTAAAAGATACGCCCTGGGTGCTATCACAACAGCGAGAAATGTTTGATGCGATGATGGGAATGGGGTTTGATGGATTTCGGATTGATGCGATTAAACATATTACCGAACGCATGATCGATAATATTGCTGATAATACAGAGATTTCTAATAAGTTTCTGTTTGGCGAAGTTTTGACAGGTAGCGATCGGGATGAAGATATATTTTTAGCGCCATTTCTCAGAGAAACTTGGATTTCTGCCTATGACTTCCCACTCTTCACAACTATTCGAGATGCTTTTAATTTTAGGGGTTCTTTAAAGAATCTATCTCGGCCTGAAGATGATAACGATGAATTGCCTTGGAATCGAGCTGTTACCTTTGTTGTCAATCACGATATTCCTTACAATGAAGGCTTTCGCAGTTGGTTACTCGATCGCCAAAGTGAACATTTAGCCTATGCCTATATCTTAGGAAAAGATGGCGGAGTTCCTTTGATCTTCTGTGATAACGATGAATCTGTAGGTCAGTATCCCGAAGATAAAGGCCGATGGGCCAGTATTCTCGATCGTTCAGATCTCAAAGCTATGATTCGATTTCATAATGCCGTTCATGGACAACCCATGGAGACATTATATGAAAGCGATATTATCTTAGTCTTCCGTCGTGGTAATTTAGGAATTGTTGCTATTAATAAAAGTGCCACCGAACAATGGGTGGACTTTACAACTTGGGGTTTGATTAATCCAGGGAACTATCGCGATGCCATTCATAAGTATCCTATGAAGCTTTCGGGCGATCGGTTTAGCCTTTATATTCCACCTAGAACGGCTCAAATGTGGTTAGCTGAATAGCAAATTTTAAAATCGGAGCAATTGGATTGCTATTACGCCAAACTATTGCTTCGAGCTATTACAATAGCAACCTTACATCTGCTTCAAATATGCTTCATATCCCAAAGAATTCAATTTTTCTTGTTTCTCCATCACCATCGATCGTAGCG
>JANXNM010000006.1 GCA_025354065.1 Synechococcales cyanobacterium 340R_concoct_173_sub
TTAGTCGTAGTAGACATTACATCTCAGGAGATCACCCAATGGATACCTCAACCCTTCGGGAAGCCGTCAAACAAGTAATTAGTCGATACGCCCAATTTACGCCGTCCCATGGCACTATTCGATTAGATCCCGTATTTGATGAAAATAACGATCGCTATGCCCTTATGCAAACAGGCTGGAATCGAGGACAACGGGTTCGGGGCAATCTCATCTACATCACGATCGAAAACTGTCAGATCAATGTTGAATATGACGGAATCGAACAAGGAATTACCCAAGATTTAACTGAACAAGGCATTCCCATTTCCCAAATCACTCACACATTTCTCTCCAAATCCGCTACTTTAGTTGAGGTATAGAAATAAACGATCGGAGCGAAATCCTCCTGCTCGATCATTGATTCAAAGAATGGGCGAGCAATCCTAACCTAGACATCCGGTAACTCCAAAGCCCATTGATAAAGTTGTCGTTTTGGAAAATCAGTTTGCAATGCCAATTGTTTGCTAATAGACGATCGCGACTCTCCCGCACCTAACAATCGTCGCATTTCTGCTTTTAATTGCTCTTCTGTTAATACAGCAGCATTCACAATTGCTGCTGCCACAATCAACGTGTATTCCCCTTGGGGTTCTTTGGTTGCGTAAAGCTCGATCGCACCCTGTACAGTTCCGCGCCAAAATTCCTCATGCCGTTTGGTTAATTCTCGGGCGATCGTCAACTCCCGCTCTAGTCCAAACACTCGACCCATCGAAGCCAAAGTTTCCCGCATCCGGTGAGGCGCTTCATAAAAAATCAAGGTCCGTTCCTCCGATCGCACTCGCTCCAGCATTTCCATCCGAGCATTCTCTTTAGCTGGCAAAAATCCCTCAAAGGCAAACCGATCGCTCCGTAACCCTGAAGCCGCCAACCCCGTAATCACCGCCGTCACCCCCGGAATCGGCACCACTAGAATCCCCGCGTCACCGCAAGCTTTAACCAATTCATAGCCGGGATCCGAAACACAAGGCATTCCCGCATCCGTCACCAAAGCGATCGAAGCCCCGCCCTGCAACCGCCGCAACAAATCAGGAATTCGCTCCAAGCGATTGTGTTCGTGATAGCTAATTTGGGGCGTTTTGATTTGAAAATGATGCAGAAGCTTTCCCGTATGACGTGTATCTTCCGCCGCGATCGTATCTACTTTTTGCAAAACCTCGATCGCCCGAAACGTCATATCCTCCAAATTACCGATCGGCGTACCTACTAAATACAATGTCCCAGAAATCACATCCATACGTAAGACACACTAATTTAGTTTAAAATTATCAAAAAAAGTCTAGGAGAAAGAGAATCTAATTGATAGTCCCCGTTGCTCATTAATTGTAGG
>JANXNM010000323.1 GCA_025354065.1 Synechococcales cyanobacterium 340R_concoct_173_sub
CGATCGTAATTCTTTTAAATCGCCAATCATCTTTTCTGTCCATAACCAATTATTGATAATTGATTTTTCAGTGAAATCATTAGGTCTAGCTTTGAATGCACGATCGCGCAATTTAATGGCCTCAGCTTTAAGACTCTGGGCCTTTTTAGAATCTTTCTTAGACGCTTGCATATAATTCAGTGCTAAACCAATAGTTGCCATCGCCCGATCTTTACTAGTCTTATCCGATTCGGTCAGCGTTAAAACTTGAGTCCAAGCACTTGTGGATAAATCATAGTTTTTTTCCATATAGTAAGACCAGCCCAACGCATTCTGATAGGCCCAATTATTCGGTTCTTTTTGAGCTGCTATTGCCCAATAACGACGGGCATCTTGAGTACTGTGAAGTGTATTTCCTTGAGCCGCAAATTGCCACGATAAACGACCCCGCAAATAGCTAATGCCATGAATATTAAGTTGTTCGGAACTGGCCGCAGTCAACGCCGTTTCTGCCGCAACAAGTGCATTTTGATTTAGTAGTGCTTCGACCGATTCTTGTCCACGGCGGGGATTTTGTTTGTTGAATTCTTCAGTAGCGGTAGCGATTAAAACACTGATATTTGAATTGCGAGTATTTGAATTGCTAGTATTTGAATTGCTAGTATTTGAATCATTAGAAACAGCAACGATCGGATCATTTTCCTCATTAGATTTCTCACCTAATTTAATCGCTCCGAATCCAAGCCCAATCACAGCAATAGAGGCGATCGCGATAGAGGCTGGCTTTTTCCAAAACGGCGAGATATTACTTTGTTGACGACGCTTAGAATTTCCAAAAACAGCAGCCTGTCCTGGTGATTCAATCTCAAAAACTCGGCTTGGATCACCGTGACGGATTGCATTTAAATTCGCTTGGGCACTGTCTAGAGTTGGGTCGAGTTGAACCGCCATGCGATAGGCAGAAAGGGCTTCAGGAAGATTGCCATATTGCTGAAGTGCTGTGCCAAGACGATCGTAAACAACCGCATTTTGACCATCTAGTTTTAATGCCTGACCATACGCATCGATCGCTCCCGTAAGATCGCCGCTATTCTGAAGGGTTTTGCCCAAGACTAATAGATCATCTACCGGAGACTGCGGTAATGGAGTCGAAGCTGGAAACATGCTTGCGGGCGCGGGATTCAGTCCTTGCATTAAATCGGCAATAGTCGATCGATCGCTTACATAATCATCATCCAAAGACAAATCCATCACGCCTTCAAAATCATCCATCGGCAAACTTTCAAAATCCATCACCATGGGAGAACTTATCATATCGATCGGGTCGATCGCCTCTGTCCCAACATTGTGCAAATAACCATCGAATTCAGGATGCAAATATAAAATCGGTAAGGCCCAATAAAGCTGCTGGGAGCCATAGGACGAGATTAATCCTTGGCGCGATCGATTTAGGCTCAGATCGATCGGATAACCTTGTTTAAGATTGCGATAAAACAACCGACTCAAACTCAGCGCCACATCATCTGGAATTCGCTCCGCCATCGCCAAAATTGCTGGAACCCCACGTCGCAACAGTGCATCCGCCAAGTTCTCAATAGAGTCCCCGGTTGCCGTTGCCCCATGTCCGCCCCGACAAGAATTCAACACCGCCATCCGAATGCCATTATTGACCAGAAGGCCCGCCAAATCTTCGCCGCTCAGCGCTTCTGTCAATCCAGTTCGACTGTTGACAAGATACAAATCGCCGCCCGCCGTGCCCCAACCGCTATGACCTGCATAGTGAAAAATGTCATAGTTCCCCTGTTCCAAGTCTTGAGTAAGTTGCTCACGTCCCGGTTGTTCTAGGATTTTCAGCTCGATTTCTGGGCCTTGATGACTAGAGCGATCGCGCTCCAATTCTTCACGAAGATGATTAGCCTCCTCATGTAACTGAAGCTGATCTTGGTCCGTCGGAGCCGACAACACCATCAAAATCCTTAAGGGACCGCTACTACCACCGCTTACATAGGCCGGAATGCCACCCACTTGGTAGCGCGAAAACACCACGTCTGTTCCGGTAGCCAAGGGCCGATCGCCCCCATTCATCACTTCCCAAGGCAACCGAGGAAGCCTATTGTCCATCAGCCCCAATCGTAGACGCAGGATATCCTGTTGGTTTTGGGCAATGCCTTGGGCCGCTAGCCAGCTATCTCGAATGGTGCCTTGAAAAAGCGCATGGTAAAGCTCTTGGCCAAGCAAAACTAAGTTTGAATTACTAGAGGAGTTAGGCGTGGCAGATAACGGAGTTCCGCTACGAAGAAGCCCCAAAAGCGGGTCGTCCATTAATGTTGACGCTTGCTCAATCCAGTCCTCCACTTGCCAGGTGACGATTTCTTGGGCCACGGGTACTCCAGCCGACATGCGCTCATGCTCAGTGCGAATGAGATATTTGTCTCCTTCCACTGGAGTTACCGAGAGTAGAAATTCTTGCGTCACAGATTCCCCTGGGGTGGCCGACTCAGTGCCTTTAGATAACGTGTCCTCTCCCTTATAGCCGCAAATGTGACAACTGGCCGCCAGAAATTCAATTCCGATCGGCTTTAGTTTTGTTGGACCGATCGATTGTTGGCGGGTCTATCCTGAAGGTATAAAATGCGATCACGATCGGTCGTAAATGCTCGTAAGGGTAGAACTCACGCTAAACTAAAGTTAGGATAAAGTTTTGCAAAACTAGTCTTTATTCAATGTGTTAATTCATTCAGAAATACTATGATTTTCCCCGGCTCCATTGTTCGTGTGACGAACGTGAATGATACGTATTATGGCTTTCAAGGATTGGTGCAGCGCGTGACGGATGGACGGGTTGCGGTGCTTTTTGAAGAAGGACCGTGGGATAAGCTCGTGACGTTTCGGATGTCTGAACTTGAAGGCGTGGAAGTCGTCTCGGCGGCTAAGAAGGCTAAATAATGCGTTTGCCGTTGCCAGGGTTTGAAACTGCTGTCCGAACATCGCCTCACTTTGCCGAAGTCGTGGAAACGTCTACCACGGAGTTTTTGGCCCAATGCATTGATCCGGAGGACTTGGGATTTCCAGTGATGCCGCCTTTTGGGTCGTGGGTTCGATCGCAGGACGAAGAGTCTGGCAATACCATTTATGCCGTTGTCTATCATGCGACGACGGCTCCTATTGATGGTGTCCATCGGGCGCGGGCATTGGGGATGTCCTTGGAAGAATTGCGCGAACAGCAACCTCAAATTTTTGCAATGTTGAAGACGGAGTTCCGATCGGCGATCGTCGGCTATGAACTCCCAGACAAGAAATCATACAACCGCTTTTTTCAACATCTGCCACCTCGTCCGCCACAGATTCACCAAGGGGTTCACGCCTGTTCAACGGAAGAAGTTTTAGAATTTACTGAATCAATGGATTTTTTGCGAACCTTACTACAGGTGTCCGGCGCGCCCGTTGAAGCGTTGGTAGCAGCGACATTGCGAGAAGTATACCGTTTGCGTAAGGCCGATCGGAACTGGTTAGTGGCAGCGGGACGGATGTTGAATGTGTTGTTGAAAGATGATTACGATCGGTTATGTATGATTTTGGGACAGGTCCATTTGTAAAATGTGATAGTCTCCGATTGAACACTATCTGTCATGAGTCTGCACTATCTTCTAGCCAATATTTATAGGGCAATTTCAGCCAAAAAAATAGCTGGAACTAGCCCTAGATTGAACTAACCCCAGCTACCTTTGACGAATTAAATTTTACTTAATCGCCGTCAGACTCACTTTGACAATTATGTCATTGAAATCACGATCGCCTCCATTAGGCAGATCTTCAAACCCGAAGACATTGTTACCCAACATTGGGTATAAAAACCATTGAAATTAATAGGCATAATTGAAATTACCTTAAATTACCTTACTGAATATCAAAATTGATGGGATTTAGTGAGCCGTAGCTTTATCACAATTTAATGAGGAGCCTAGGAAAGACTCTGAAAAACTGTCCAAATAATCAAGGAAGACATATGTACACAAATTTACTTATGATAATCATACAAACATACAAACGGATGAACTTAGTCATGCAACCAACCCCTCGTTTGTATTTTGAACTGCTGAAGTTCACGATTTTCTTAATCTGTCACCCATCCCTAAGGTGACGATCAAGAGAAACCCAAATCCTAATTCTGATTCCCTAAGGCTTAAGTGCAAAGATTTTCAGAATCACCTCTTCAACCACTATGTCCGGTGTCGAAGCGCCAGATGTAATCCCAACGACTAGTTCTCCATCAGACAACCAGTTCTCAAGCTGTTCTAAATCACTCGTCAATGGTTTATGTACAATGCAATTACCGGGACCAATCCGATCGCTGCTGTCAATGTGAAATGATGGAATAGTTCGATCGACTGAAATTTCCTGTAAATGGGTTGTATTAGACGAGTTATAACCGCCAATCACTACCATCAAATCCAGCTTTTTCTCTACCAATTCAAACATCGCATCCTGACGCTCTTGAGTGGCATCGCAAATGGTATTGAAGGCTAGGAACCGATCGTTCAATTCAGCAGGACCATATTTTTTCATCATGGTGCGCTCGAAGATTTTACCAATTTCTTCGGTTTCGCCTTTCAGCATCGTCGTTTGATTAGCAACGCCCACACGCTCAAGATCCCGATCGGGGTCAAACCCCTGCGACATAGCGTTTTTAAATGTATCTAAAAATTCTAATTTATCGCCGCCATTGAGAATATAGCTTGCAACATATTCGGCTTGCGATCGATTCAAAACAATTAAATACACACCTGCAAATGAGCTTGTCGCAATCGTTTCTTCATGATTATACTTACCATGAATAATAGAAGTGTGAGTCGTTTTCTTGTGCTTCTCAACTGTATTCCAAACTTTGGAAACCCAGGGACAAGTAGTATCTACAATGGTGCAACCCCGATCATTAAGCAATTGCATTTCTTGAACACTCGCCCCAAATGCAGGCAAAATCACCACATCACCATGGGCAACAGGCTCAAAGTTTTTCTCACCATTCTCAAGTTCAATAAACTGAACATTCATATCCTTTAGTCGTTGATTGACCGATGGATTATGAATGATTTCATTAGTGATCCAAATCCGATCGCCGGGGAAATACGTTCTTGCCTCATACGCCATAGCCACCGCACGCTCCACACCCCAACAAAATCCAAAAGACTGGGCCAAGTGAATCGTGACATTACCGCGTTTGAGAATGTAATTCTTATCGCGAATTTCAGCAATCAGATCACTTTGATATTCCTCATTCATGACATCCATCGCTTCATTAGTATGTCCGAAGCCTCGACGATGGTAATTGTCAGAATTGTTTAAACTTCGTTTGAATGCTTTAGTATCCGTGGCACCGATCGCAGTCTGCATTGTCGTATCCATTATTGTCGTATCCATTTTACATAACTCCTTAATTTAGGCCCGTTACTTTGATTATTCCACTAAGCCAACCATTCGCAAATCAGGCGATTGACTTCTGCTGGAGCATCATCATGGGGGCAATGTCCGGCATTAATATACGCTTGTTTCACACTGGGGTAATGGGTTTTAAAGCGATCGCCTCGCACTACCGGGTCGCCGATCCACGGATCTTTCTCACCCCAAATAATATAAAGCGGTTGGGTCATAGTTGCGAGCAATGCATCCATCGGCTTCCCCTTGGGCGATCGGAAGACCAACGAAAACACCTTGGACGCGCCTTCATCACAAGCGGGACGGTAAATATCATCAATCAGTTCGTCCGTCACCTCGTCTTTATTTACATAGACTTGCAGCAAGGTTTTGCGGATATATTTTTTATTCTGAACAAATTTAAAGATTGCCCAGCCAAACCAATCCTGGTCAAGCAGTCCCTTCATCACCGAACCCATCGCTTGCTGTGTGGGCGTTTTCTTCTGGTCTTGTTGAGCATAATCTTTGCTAAATCCACCTGCTGGATTTAGCAAAATTGCCCCTGCTGCTTGGTCTGGAAACCGAGATGCTGTAGCCAATGCGGCATAACCTCCGATCGAATTTCCCACAATTATCGCCGGACGACCAATAATTTCTTTTACAAAGTCACTCAACTGCTCACACCACAGGTCAGAACTATAGGCCGTGTCAGCCTTCTGCGATCGACCAAAACCCAACAAATCGATCGCATACACCTCAAAATCGTTCTTCAACACCGCAATATTCTTTTTCCAGTGATCCGTCGAAGCCCCAAAGCCATGAACCAATAATAGCGGCGGGCGATCGGTGCGAGTTCCGGCTTGCACGTAATGAATTTTAAATTCTCGCCACGTCCAATATTGACTAGGAGCGACTTCGAGAGAGAGTGCGATCGTCATGGGGCTAATGTTAGAAAAGGGTTGAGTATTAACTATTGTAAAGGATTTAAACTCATTCAGGAGGAGAAACTATGGATTGTATCCGTAGGATCCATGTGGTTTTCACCCATAAACGGTCAATAACCGCTAAGTTCATTTGTATTGATGCGAATTTAGTTAAAATATGGAACATCAATGAACGAGATCTGATCTGGATTCAGACTTAAGTGTAAAACACTGCTACTATTACAAGGTTGTCTAATTTCAAGCACAAACATTATGGCGTGTCCTAAGAAGAAAACTTCTAACGCAAAACGCGACCAACGTCGTGCAACTTGGGTCCGTAAAGCAGACGTACAAGCTGCTCGCGCACTATCTCTTGGCAAATCGGTCTTAACAGGACGCGCTAAGGGATTTGTGTATCCTCCAACGGCTGCAACTGAAGAAGACGAAGCCTAGATTTAGCTTCTGAACTACCAGGTCAACATTTGGTGCGATCGCCTCTTCTGTTGACCTTTGGTATTTCACTAGTTAGTAACTAATTAGTTACTAGCAATTTTTATCAAAGCTCTAAAATGGGAATTCAAATATTCCTGACTCATTTTGTCTGAACGGTTCCCATCGAATTGCCGCATCAACATTGAGTTCGCCATAAATATGTGGAAAGTTGCCAATATTTTTAACGACATCGAACCGCCAAGGTACTTTGATTTTTTGAGGATCGATCGCAATCAATAGCAGATCAGTCTTGCCCAAGTAATGTTTATTTGCAACCCAAAGAATATGTTCTCGCGTGGAGCTGTGGATAAAGCCTTCACTTTCTAGGCTTGGTGATATGTAAATCCCCTCGGTCTGAGATGCTTCCCAATCTGAAGTTGAACTAATAATGTAAATTTCGTCGATACGATCGCACCGAATTTCGATCATAAATCCATCGGGATCATAAAAATAAATTCCCCGACCTGTGGGCCGAGATACTGGGCTATTGTCAATTTTGATTTGATGTGCGATCAGACAATCAACCGCAAGATCAAATTCTTCTGAGTGGATCTCAAAGGCTAGATGATTGGCGCGGGTGAATTGCTGAGTGGGATCCGGATGGGGCGATCGTAGATTTGGTTCGCTGAATAGATCGAGAATAATGCCGTCCGGGGTTTTGAAGTTTGTTACCTTTCCCCCTGCGACCAGCGCCGTTAAAGTTGTCGGAACTTCGTCGCCCACCAACCGATGCAATCCCAAAATGTTGCCATAGAAATCACAGGAGGCGTTCATATCAGCCACATTCAGCGCAATGTGATGTACCGATCGCAACAGTCCCGTAGCAAGTCCCGTAGCGAGGGTTGGAGAGCGTTCATTAGAGAGTTGCATCACAAAGTTGGGAGTGAAGGATTAGTTCATATGGTGGCTTATTTCCGGACCGATCGCGATCGTGAATTGTCAACAGCAGGTGATTCTTCAGCGATAAAGTCTCGGGGCACTTGCACAAATCTAACCTGGGAACCATTGTTTTCTTGAACTTGGAATTCAAACTGAAAGTCCTTGACGCTGTTACCTTTTGGTAAGGTAAAACGATCGCCTTTTAGACCCACGCAAGCACTACGTTGGTCCATGACTACTGGGCAGACGTTAAGTGCGGTGACGAGATGATCTGACCAAGTACTTACCCCATAGGATTGGGTCGTGCGAATCATCTGTTTGAGTTGGACAATTCTGACATCGTTGACCCTCAGAACGGCCCATTCCGATCGACCTCGTATTTTTTTGTAGCTCTCACCCTCTAAGGTTTGAGGGGTCGCATTGGTTTCGTCTAACTTAATTTTATAGATATAGATCTTATCACCCGCGATCGCTGCATTAGCTTGAACTACGATCGGCATCCAAATCGCAACCATACTCATCGCACTTAATAAAGTCGTTTTGCATAGAGGTCTCATAAAAATTTTCCCATGGATAAATAGCGTTTGATATATATATTTTAATCTCTAGGAAAATATATTGTCCGGGCAAAGTTGGCAATATATTTTCAATTGAATTAGGGGGATGATCCAGAATTCACCGTTACTGACCGAAATTCCGGAAGTTTATTAATAAGTCTGAAACCAGACTAACCCAAGAATAATTGCGGTACCTGCCCCTATGGCGGTATTTGCGACATTCACCAGCTCATTTGTCAACCAGTCATATTTTTCCTGAATCGTCGCCCCAATCACGCTTTCCACATTGGTCGCCACAAATGCCGACACCATACAAATCACAATTCCGATAGGAGACTGATGGGGAATCATGCCTAAGCCCCAAGCCACGATCGAAATTAAAAATGATGCAATGATCCCGGCGATCGTCCCTTCAAGACTCACGGCCCCCTCTGTTCCCGGTGGTACTGGTTTCAGAGTTGTAATTAAAAATGTTCGTTTTCCATAAGCTTTCCCCACTTCACTCGCCGCCGTATCCGATAACTTCGTTGCAATGCTGGCGGTGTAGGCGAGGAGAAGAAGCGGTGGTAATACAATAGCCCAATGGTAGGGCAGCTTTTCGATTTGTCCGCCGACCTGCATCAATTCTCGGTAGTTCCACACCTTCAACATCCAAAAACCGATCGCACAAATCGTCGCCACAAACGCCGAACCCCATACATTCTCTGGACCTCGCACCCCCGATCGTTTTTCCGCAATACCCGCAGATTCTTTCTCGGCCATGCCAATGCGCGTTACGCCAGAACCCACCAAGAAATAAACCATCATCACGGCATAGCCTCGCCATCCCAGGCAGCCAAAAATCAAGATCCCCAACACCCAAGCATGGATCGTACCTTCAGGCGTAAGAAGCTTTTTGGGAGAGAGATAGGCGGGTAGAAGAAGAACGGTATTGAGAACGATCGCGATTATCCAGGGTTCTTGTAGGAAATGTGGCATGGAAGTCGCTCAATTGGGCCTTAGATCAACTATATCGGCAGAGATGTCCTTTCTTATCCTTTTTTATTGCCTTGAGAATTGATTTTTAATCCAGTCTTTCAATTGTTCGAGGGTACGATCGATCGTGATTTTGGCGGCGACATAAGAGGGTAATTGATAATGTTCAACCAGTAACCATGCTGCAATCAAGCTATGAATGCCCAAAGTCATTTCCCCCCAAACAATTGAGAACGAATTCAATTGCAATCCGCCGATCGGTGGAAAAACATAAGCGGGTAGCCCAATCATTAAGACTGGAATAATGATTAAAAAAGCACTAGTAAACCAGACTAAATAAGTCAGATCCAAATCTCTAGGGGTTTGGGTTGTCCACCGATCGCGATTCCAAATCCAAGCCAATTTTGGGAACGTATCCTCAACTCGCAGAATTTGCGATGACAAATCAGCACTAAAAATATGGCGACAAAAACTACAAGATAATGTTTCCATCATGACCATGCTCTGGACCGTGCCATTGCGACAAATCGGACAGGGGTAGGTGTCTTGAAGATTAAACGATCGGCTCAGACGGCTGAGGCGACTGAAGCGGTTTGGGGTTCTGCTGTTAGGCTGCATTAAACACACCGTTAACCATATTTTAATAAAGAGAATTCAAAATAAACATAAAAATAAGGGATGGAACGATCGCCCACCCCTTACTTTCTAAACCTGACTCATATATTCAAGGTAAACATTTCTTAATGAGATGCGTCGCTCAAATTTAAATAGTCAACCCATAAACTTACAGACAGTTCTTTACAAATATTTGTCTAACGTATTAGCCAATGTCGTTTTGGGAACTGCGCCCACCACCATATCCACTTTCTGACCGCCTTTAAAAATCATCAGCGTGGGAATGCTGCGGATACCGTATTTGTTCGCAACGCTAGGATTCTTATCCGTATCGACCTTGACGACCTTAACGCGACCGTCATACTCCTTGGAGATTTCTTCGACCACAGGTGCCACCATTCGGCAGGGACCGCACCAGGGTGCCCAAAAATCAACAAGAACTGGAACTTCGCTCTCCAATACCTCGGAATCGAAGGAGGCATCTGTGACTTGCGTAGCTTCTGACATGCTGGAAATCCTGCGCCTAAAGTTTGGAATAAATTGTAGCACAGGGGACGATTCTGCTTATTGAGTCATCTCATTTCTATTGCAAAAAAGAACCGCCTAAACCGAAGTTCAGGCGGAGTGTGGTGTGAGGAGTGAACGGAAACTTTTACATCTCCGCTATCTCCCTCATTGTATGACGTTTAATCTAATTTTCCCAACTCAATACGGTTGACTGTATGGAAAAAATTATGGTGAGAAATCGACCTATGTAAACTGCCGATCGCTTTACTCTGTGCGCATTTCCAGGATTTAGACTGTCCGTAGCTGCAAAATACGATCGCAATGAGTTTCTGGAAATCTCAAGGTATCTTCACATATCAATAAAATATGTTGCAGATGACTTCAAAACTTTCGATCCTGAACCCAATACAAACCCGCTATTTGCCCATTCCTAATTGCTGAGCTTTTTGGTAAACCTTCCCTTCCGTCAGCAACGATGGTGCGATTACCACATTCACCTGCTGCATTTCCTTAATCGTCGCTGCGCCCAAGGTTCCCATACTGGTTTGGAGCGCGCCGAGTAGATTGTGTGTACCGTCATCTAGGATAGCCGGACCACGCAAGATTTGCTTAAGGGTTCCGGTGGTGCCTACTTTGATTCGGGTGCCACGAGGCAAAATTGGACTTGGAGTCGCCATGCCCCAATGGAATCCACGACCGGGAGCTTCTGCCGATCGGGCAAACGGCGACCCAATCATCACCGCATCCGCACCACAGGCAATGCATTTACAAATGTCGCCCCCTGTTACCAATCCACCATCCGCAATAATCGGAATGTAGGTGCCCGTGGTCTTGAAAAACTCATCCCGCGCCGCCGCACAATCTGCCACAGCGGTCGCTTGAGGAACTCCCACACCCAGCACGCCGCGAGAGGTGCAAGCCGCTCCTGGTCCGATCCCTACCATAATGCCAGCGGCTCCAGCTTTCATCAGTTCTAGGGTTACGTCATAGGTCACGCAATTGCCCAAGATTACGGGAATTGGCATTTCTTGACAGAATTTAGCTAGGTCTAGTGGGGCAATATCTTCGGGAGAGGTATGATTGGTCGAAACCACGGTGGCTTGAATGAAGAAAAGCTGCGCACCTGCTTTGGCGGCTACTAGTCCAAATCGAGCGGCTCCGGCGGGAGTTGCACTAACAGCGACAATTCCACCTTGGGCTTTGATTTCTTGAATTCGTTTTTTGACGAGTTCGGGTTTGATTGGTTCTTGATAAAGTCCTTGCATCAGGGTGACGAATTCATCTTTGCCGACGCTGGCGATTTTATCTAGAATAGGATTAGGGTCTTCGTAGCGTGTTTGTACCCCTTCTAAATTTAAAACGCCTAGTGCCCCTAAGTTTGAGAGTTCGACTGCCATTTTGACATCGACCACTCCGTCCATGGCGCTGGCAATGATGGGAATTTCCCGATCGATTCCACCGATCGACCAATTTGTATCAGCTAAACTAGGGTCCAGTGTTTTTGATCCTGGCGAGAGAGCAATCTCGTCAAATCCATATGCACGACGAGCGGTCTTGCCTCTGCCAATTTGAATTTCCACGCGTTCTTCCCTAAAACTATTCGGAATAGGGTAACAAATTGGCGGTGCCTTTTGATGAGTAAAATGTGAGAATCAACTATATTTTATATTTCGTCTAGGGATTCTGTCCGGGTTTGGACATACTGGCATCTAGAAATTGATTAAAATTCAACATATTTCACGTATTTCTTACCTATCTCTCATTGTTCCGGAGTTTCTCAATATGTCTGATGCTTTAGATGCTGCAAAACAAGGAAATCCTAGTGCGATCGCGGCGCTACTTACCCACTATCTCCGATCGCGATCGTTAAAAGTCAAGGCGGCAAGTGCGGCAGACTGTCTAAACCTTTTGGTGGAAGCGGACGAGTTACCCGATCAACAATGGGTAATTGCCCAGATTATTCATGAGGTGAAGACGCTCAAGGTTGAGTCCATTGCGGTGCTTCAGATTTATGGCAAGTGCGCAGCGGAGTCGAAACCACAGTGGAGTTATCGGTTTGAACTCGCTAATGAAGTTCCGCCGGAGCTAGAAGCCGAGGTGATTGTGATTGATCCTCTTATGCTGGCTCAGGAAGGAAATCTTGAAGAAATTCAGAAATTTGTAGCTGATGTTTTAAGCGATCGGCCCGACCTCATCACGGTTGTGGAGTTAGAAGGCACTTGTCTCAAAGTAACTATCCAGACCAGTGAATTTTTGGACGGCCAAAACTTTGCGGCTGAATTTGGTCGTAAACTCAGCCCAATCGCCTCTGACCAAGTTCAAGAAGTTGCAATCTATAAGCGCCGATCGGAGTCATCTGCTGGTTTTTTGGTGAAGCAGATGCATTTAGCGGGATTAGGTTAATTAATTTGTAGAGAAATAGAGCTTTTGCGATCGTCATTTAAATCGATCGCCTCTCTCTATTCATTAAATTCTATGGTCTAGGCCCACTGGGGAATAATGCCACGATCGAAGACTTTCCCGTCTGTACCGATGCCTTGAATCACTATCGAATTTTGATAGAGTTCTATTGTACTAAACCCAAACCTCGACACTGAAAATTCAGACGATTCCGACATCTGAACAGGTCTCAGCGACGCACCGCCATGACCCGTAACCAGATAGGTGGTGCCTTCTATATTGCGACTACGCTCGTAATGATGTTCGTGGCCGTTGACATAGAGATTAACGCGATGTTTTTTAAACACTGCCGAAAATCGCTTGACCATTTCAGTATCTGTGCCATAGATGCCGGATGAATAGATCGGATGATGGCCGTAGACTATCTTCCAGGCGGCTTTGCTTTGTTCGAGCTGCTGAGTTAGCCACGCCATTTGGGTTTTCCAATCCACATTAGTATTTGTTTCTAGGACAAAAAACTGCGCTGGGCCTTGGGTGAATGTGTAGTAACGATCGTCCATGTTGAAATCAGCATATTTAACTTGAGGGACTCCGTTTTCAGTGCGAATGTCGTGATTTCCGAGACAAGCCCGAAACTTGACCCCGCGCTTTAAAAGTTCCCCGTAAGGCTCCTCGAAGGCTTCTTTGATTTTCGATATTTCGCCGCTGTTATAGATGTTGTCACCTGCCAGGATTGCAAGCTGAAAGGGCGATTGGGTGTGATAGTCGGCCATTGCTCGTCCGACTGCAAACTGGTTTTTATCACCCGAACCCGAATCAGCCGTGGCAATTAGCCGTAGTTGAAGCGGTCCAAGACTGTCTTTTAATGTCGTGACGAGATTGGGATTGGTGCGATTGACGTCTTTCTTCACGGCTAGACTCCGTAGTCCAAAGCCTACTGCTCCAATTCCAAAGCCACTGAATGCCGCTAGGGTCAAAAACTGTCTTCGTTTAAATGCCATGATGGTCCTAGCTCAAACCGAGCAATCCTAAAATTTTGCCTTGATTAAGTTCTAATATAATTGAAGAATTACGTTGCTAGAGCGATGGCTAGCCCTAAATACCTTTAGCAATCGGATCTGTAATATTGGTAGATTTTGGAAAAGGTAGCGGATATGACAGAACAACCCCAACAACCCGACAATAACCCTAATTTGGATCCGCCGATGAAGTCCGCTGCTCCGCCTGAGTCCAAATTCTCAGGCTCTAAATTCTCAGGCTCTAAATTCTCAGAGTCTGCACCGGGGAAACCGAGCGATCGCCGATCATCGTCCACGGTCAATCCTAAGATCGATCCTCGAATCAATGACACTTTACAATCTGTTCTCGATTGGATTATTCGGACCACAATTCAATTGCGTCCCACAGCTTTGGCGACCCTGAGACTAATTACTACTCAAACTAATCGGTGGATTCAGCAGCTCGAAACCCAAGAAAGAACAGCCCGCGATCGTAAGGAACCCATCGTACAACCCATTGACTGGACACCCGTTACCCAATTGACCTCTCGGATATGGAGAACCATCCGACCGATTTGGGAAAAAACGATCGCGATCGTCAAGCCTCGGCTGCCCCAATCATTCCAAAGCTTGAGCGATCGTACCCTCTCTGGAATTTTTGCGGGAACATTGTTGTTAGTTCTGTGGTTTTTCTCAGCCTTACCCTCTGGCCAAGCCGCAACTCCACAGCGCAACACTCGGCCCGCGATCGATCGATCGTCATATAACCAGTCGCAGAATGAGTCATCCCGTGAGTCGTACAACGATCGCTCCAATATCGATCGCAGTACAAGTCGTAACTCGCCAACCGATCGCCCATCTGAAGCGCCTGTTTACCGTGCGTCTAATCGTCCCAAACGTAGCTACGACAGTACATCGGTGCCGATCGTCGATCGTAATATCAGTACTCCCAGCCTACCTCCTAATCCGCCGATTCCTGAGACGGCGATCGCTCAATCCAACCCTGAAAATCCTGTAAGCCAAAATCCTGTAAGCCAAACCTCCGAAATCCAAAATCCCGAAGCATCTCGTCGTTTAAAACTACGCCAAAATCTCAACGTCATCGCCGACTCATTAGTAGACCAAGCGATCGTGAGTATCCGTCCCAATGGAAGCAGCCTGACGATTACGCTCAGCGATGCCTGGTACCGAAGTTCCGAAGACACCCAAACCAACCTCACCAATAGCCTTCTGGTCACAACCCAAGGTCAAGGCTATAGCAACCTTAGGCTCGAAGACACCGAAGGCAGCCTCGTTGCCCGCAATCCTGTCGTTGGCGAAGGGATGATTATTCTTCAGCGCGCACGATAAAAACCAATTTTTAGTATGGATAGAGTTTTCCTAGTAGGAACGATCGCACTAGTAGGTCTATCGGAATTCAGAGCAAAAGCGTAGTAATACTTAGAGACACCACCCGTTATGACTCCAGAAGCGACTCTCCTAGAGCAAGCAAAAGCAATTAAGCTACTTATTCTTGATATTGATGGCACCATTGCGGGCCGATCGAACCAAATTTCTCAACCCGTCCTAGACGCGATCGCCGCCGTCCAACTCAGAGGCATTCAGGTCGCTATCGCCACGGGCCGCATGTATAAGTCTGCCCAGCGATTTCATAGGGCAGTCAAATCTACCTTGCCGTTACTCGCTTATCAGGGAGCCTGGATTCAGGAACCTGGTCAACCACGTCTTCGCCATTGCCAACTCCAACCCGAACTCGCCCTGCAAGTCTTGGACTACTATGAGCAACCGCATCTACGCGATCGTCTCTCGGTCCATTTTTACATAGACGATCGACTTCATCTAAGAGAGCTGTCGGCAGATAGTCAAAACTACTGCGATCGTTGTGAAACCAAACCTACGATCGTTGGTGATTTTCGGGCGATTCTTTCCAAAGATGCTCTCCCAACTAAAATTCTAGCGATTAGCTACGACGAAGAGCTAGTTCAAACTTGTTTAAATGACCTGCGCGATCGTCACCATCTTGAAGACCTCTACCTCACTACCTCCGTACCACATTTTCTAGAAGCGGCCCATCCCCAATCCAATAAAGGATCTGCGGTAAAATATTTAGCTGAAGAAATTCTAGACCTGTCCCCTCATCAAGTTATGGCGATCGGGGACAACTGTAATGATTTAGAAATGTTGGCCTACGCAGGCATCGGAGTCGCTATGAGTGGTGGACCGACTATTGTTCAATCCTCCGCTGATTGGGTGGCTCCCCATGTGGATGAAGACGGTGTGGCTCAAGTACTTCAACGGTTTTTGGTGTGGTGAGTTCTTGAATAAGGAGCAGTCTAAAACTCAGATTGCTTTAAAAAATTTGCATAGAAAAAGGCACCGACGACTGACCGTGTTTCGTCTCGGTGCCTTTTTCTTAGTTCGCTCCTCACACCCCTTTAATATATAGAACGAATCCAGATTTGTCATCCCTCTTCCTGCAAAAAATCTATAGTAATTACTTATCAATGCAGTTCGGTCCCGTTTCAATTAGCCTCATGAGTGCATCTCAATATGGCTACAACGGGCGAGCAGTGCTTGAAGCCAGCCCAACAACCGATAAAAAAGATGGCAGTCGGATTCAGATAGATGGGGATTAAATATCGGCATCTGTCCATGAACTTGATCAAAACATTGACAAATCTGATGAATCTCTCGTTGCAATGTTATCCCCATTAATGGTCGCAGAGGATCATCTAGGCGATCTAACAGATGAATCAGGGCTTCAAGTAGGGTTTGGGCTGATTCAGGCATGGGCTGATCTAGATCTAGATCTCTGCTTTTTAGATCTACTTTGCTTTTTAGGTCTAATAGCTTGTGTTTTGATCGGATCGATCGGATCGATCGGCATCGAGCATGGGTCTGCCATAAACAAAAAGGTATCAATGGATTCAATGACATCGACAGGTCTTCCGCAAAGATCCGATCTAATGTTTCATAAAGGGAACGGGTCTCCCAAGTTAATATAATCAATCCAACATTTCCCACACTTAATCGGGGAACTCCAGAGCCTGCACCCTCACAGATGATTTGAACAATTGTCTCCAAAGGCTGACCTAGACGTGCTGATAGCATTAAAGATATTGCGGATTGATACCGTAAGGGAGTGACACCTGGCAACCGTTTTAAGGGAATATTTATTCGGGAAAGTACGGGGAGTTCATCCCATTCGATCGGCCAAATTGGAGAAATAGTCTCAGTAATATCCCCAAGGTCTCCCTGAGGATAGATTGCACGGTAAAGGCGAAACTGTGAGAATATACGTAGGCTACTAGTATCCATTAATGTTAGTTTAACTATTGAACGTTTGCTACGACTGTCGTTGTGCCATAGGGCAATTCCAATCCTCCATATGAATCCAGATATGTATTCAGCCGCATCTCAATCCGACAATTCTCGCCCGTTTCTGACGTGGCAGCGCATCATCGATTGGGCACAGGAGCACTACCGATGTCGTACCTTCAGCAAAGATGAGAAAATTGTTACCCGTCCCGGTTTGCTCTACTTGGTTCAGCGCGGAGCTGTTCGGCTAGTGGGAACCGCACAAGTGAGTTCAGCCGCAGGACCACGGGCCGCTCGGATGCCTCCAGAAGAAGCATTTTTAGGATTTGTTGGTGCTGGTCAACCCTTTGAAGTCATCGCCCAATCGCCTTTTACGCTTGAGAGCTATGCTCATGTTGATCAGACATCGGTAGTGTGGCTGTACTGGCATGACTTAGAGAATTGGCCTCATTTTCGTCGAGAAGTGTTAGATGCCTTTCGCTATCAGCACCAACGTAAGCTTCTCTGGCTCAGCACCCTAGGCCAACGTCGCACGATCGATCGTTTGTTAGGATTTTTGACATTATTAATTGAGGAATACGGCGAACCTACGGAAGATGGCTATTGCCTGCCATTTCCCTTGACTCATGCTCAAATTGGTAGCGCGATCGGCTCAACTCGTGTCACTGTGACTCGTCTTATGGGTAAATTGCGTCAAAAAGGAATGATCAAGACCCAAGGTGACAATTTACTTTGCCTTCCCACTGGTTCCGCAGGTCGCGAGCTAAATCTGCCGCAGCGAGATCTAGCTTAACCTTATCTGTTTAGTAGTTAGTTCAGTGATAAGCGATGGATCCACATGTGGTCATTGCCTTCTGGTGAGCAAGTGCCTTGAATCAATGTATTGCTGTAATGTAATTCCTCGCCGTATGGACCTTCTTCATAGCCATAGGAATGCCATTCCCCGAACGGATCGTTGATAATAAAGCCTGTGGAATCGTAGCCAAGAACTGTCACAATGTGGCCAAAACTGGTGAAGTAACCGTGGATGATACAGGGTTTTCCTTCGGCGATCGCTTTACGAATATCTCCCTGACTGCCTCGTAATGTTAGATCGTTTTTTAAACCATAGGCGCGGGCCATTGTTGCCAAATCGCCGGGATCGTGGCGACTGAGATTCTGGTCAATCATGTAGCGATAGAGTTCATCTTCTAACTGGACTGCATTGGTCTTTTTACGAATTTTGAAATAGTCCATCACCATTGCAAAACAGGTCACATTACAAGCTCCCCGTGGGTTTTCCGCATTGTTGAGTTGATAGTGATAGGGCACGCTAAGTTTTTTGCTTACGGGCAAACGGATAGCAGCAGGATTGGGAAGCGTGATTTTTGGCTCAGCCGGGGGCGTAGCTGCATTACCCCGACTGTCGATCAGTTGAATGTGGGGGGTGAAGACGTACCAGGTATTCCGGGCTGGATTTCCGAGGAACTGATCAACTAGTGCGACTTTCCAATGAAACTTGCCTGCTGGTTTCCAGGAGTGGATTTCAAAACTTCGGCCCGATCGAACAGCTACCTTATCTTTCGCAGCAAGCTGACTTGAGTCCACCGCAAATTGTTTAAAAATAGTGTCTTGTTTAACAACGAGTTTCATGGCAAGGCGTAAGTAAAGAATATTGAGTAAGGAATAAAGACGGATTTAACGCCGCCGTAGATATTGTATCCATCTCACCAAACGATCGATCATTTATCAGCACTATGGTATGGGTAAAGTATGAATAAAGCTCTTCTTCGTAAAGACCTTCTGCGCCATCGAGTTGCAATGAATTCAACAGATTGGGCCGATCGTAATGCTTTAATATGTCAAAATATTTTACAAAATCTTCCATCGCTCCAGCCCCATTTATCAGTTCTCGCTTACTTCAGTATTCGCCAAGAACCCGATTTGTCGAATCTCTGGCTGCCGTTACGATCGCGCTCTATTCCATTCGGTGTTCCGCGTTGCGTAGACAATCAACTGATCTGGCACCGTTGGGAACCAGAAAATAAGCTAGTAGTGGGTGCATTCGGTATTTTAGAACCTGAAGCAAAAGCGCCCAGGCTTCAGGCTCAAGCTGTCGGGGTGATATTGGTGCCTTGTGTAGGATGCGATCGGAGGGGGAACCGAATTGGCTATGGCGGTGGGTTTTACGATCGATTATTGGCACAGGCTGAATGGCGATCGATACCTACCGTAGGAGTAACGTTTGACTTTGGAGTCGTCGAAAGCTTTGAAGCGGATGAATGGGATCAGCCATTGGATTATATTTGTACAGAGACGAATTGGATTGTCTGTAACGAATTGGATTGCCTGTAGCTGATGGCAACTAGTGGAGAAATGTTATGCATGGGTTACGTATATCGACTATTGTGTAGGACAAACTCAGGTCTATGAGTAGTCATTATTTTTATCAGGAATTCCTAATTTTACCGACATCATGAAGCTATTCGTTTACCATACGCCCGAGCAAACGCCTGCTATTAATACTGCTGATTGTTCAATTGTGATCGATGTCCTGCGCGCTACGACAACGATCGTGACCGCTTTGAATGTAGGGGCTGAAGCAGTCCAAGTTTTTAGCGATTTTGAAGCATTGATGACGGTCAGCGAGAATTGGGATTCGGCGAAGCGGATTCGGGCTGGAGAACGGGGGGGAAGCAAGGTTGAGGGATTTGATTTTGGGAATTCGCCCTTAGAGTGTACGGCAGAAGGCATGGCGGGTAAGCGTCTTTTTGTAAGTACGACTAACGGGACTCGGGCATTTCAGCGTGTACAGGATTCCAAGACTGTTCTGGGTGCTGCGCTGATCAATCGTCATGAAGTGGTGAAGTATTTAGTGAAAACTAAGCCTGAAACGATTTGGATTGTGGGCGCGGGTTGGGAAGGCAGCTATGCATTAGAAGATACGGTGTGTGCGGGGGCAATCGCTCATTTGCTAATAGATAAGTTAGGGGTGTCATTGTCTGATATTGCAGGAAATGATGAGACGATCGCAGCAATAGCCTTATACCAAACTTGGCAGAATAATTTATTAGAATTGTTGAATCATGCTAGTCATGGTCAGCGATTGCTTCGATTGAATTGCCAGGAAGATATGACCTATTGTGCGACGCTGGATTCAGTGAATTGTTTGCCGATTCAGCGTGAGAAGAGTGTTCTAGTGGCGCGAGTTTAGATTGGTTTGAGAAATTCTGTTGAATGAATCCGATTGATTTACGATCGATGTAAAAAAAATTATAAAAACGATCGTAAATTAATGGATTCTATTGTAAATGAGCAAAAACTATTGCAACAGCTTGAAGCATTAAAGCAAGAACTAATAGGCCTTCGATATCTGCCGGAACGTCAATATTTAAAAGATCTCTCTCAAGCGTTTTTAGACCAATGGCAAGATCTTCAAAAACAACAGAAAATCAATAAACAAATCAGAGATTTATCCCGATCGCAATCCCCAAAAAACGATTTGATTCTTCAACTCAATCAAGAAAGTCAACAGGAAGGTTTCGATCGGCGTAACTTTAAATATGCCCGAGATCAAACGTTAGAACCGCTAGTAACCAGGCTTCTGAATGCCGATCGTCGTATTCAAGAAATTAAACAAGAACGTAAAATCCTATCTGAACAACTCCGAAACTATCTACAGAATTGTCCACTGCGCCCACCTGCTATACCGTTGACGATCCTTTACGAAGATGATCGTCTTATCGCGATCGACAAACCCGCCGGACTTCTTTCAGTGCCGGGTAGAGCCAGCGATCGGCAAGAGAGTGTTTTGAGATATTTAAAACAGAGCTATGATACGATCGCAGCTATTCATCGCTTGGATCAAGACACCTCTGGAATTTTATTGTTTGCGAAAGATCTGCTCACCCACCGAACTCTCCAACAACAATTTGCGCAGCACCGCGTCAAAAAAGTCTACGAAGCAATTCTCGAAAATTCGTGCGATCGGCTGTCTAAAATAATCTCTGGA
>JANXNM010000378.1 GCA_025354065.1 Synechococcales cyanobacterium 340R_concoct_173_sub
ATAGGCACCCCGCCAACTTGTTCGAGCTGAGGCAGGCTTTTGGGTGCGGTGAGGGGCGGCGAAGAATTCTCGTTCAAAGGCATCAATTTGCTGAGACAGTTCCAGATTAGTCAGACGTTTTCCATCGATCGCATGGTCATAATCTCGCCATTCAAACGAATTTTGCATCAACTTCAGGGCCAATACTTTAGCTTCTTGCTCCGCTTGCTTGAGTCCGGTGGTCGTGGCGGGAATCCCTAGACTGAGGCGCTGTTGAGTCGGTCGCAGACGATGGCTTCCAGGACGCGGGGGAAGAGTGGATCGTAAGGCCAGCCGATTACCACGGCGCTCAAGTTGAACACCAAGCTGAGCGACTTTCAAGCGTTGGTTGATTTGAATGATTTTGAGATCAAGAGCAGCAAAGTCAGACATTGAAATTCGGTGTAGCAGAATAGAGAATTTTAATGAAAATCTTATTTTAGCGATCGAGATGAGTTTTGCCCATAATCCACTGTGATACTTTGACGCTTCTTGCCAGTATTAGACATTATCGGAAATAAGATTGGGGAAAACATGCCAGAAGCTTACACCGTGAGTATTTTAGCCATTTCAATTTGTGACTAAAGCCCGAAGCAAGCAAGATTTTCAATTATTTCCGATAAAATCTATTTTATTTTTCCTTCTAAAATTGATTGTACAGTTGCGAAGGAGTTTCCTAGATAGTATTTTTTTAAAATATCAAAGACACGATAATGATTTTCTCGAATCGCGTCGATATTCCAATCTCCATAAGTCATGAAGACGTAATTTGTGTTGGGTCTGTTTTCAATTGATCCTTTATATTTATCTTTCTTATTCGCAAAATTTTTATTGCTGAGAGATGAATTCTTTTTCCTGTCAACTAAAACAATATTTCCAAGACGATGAACCCATTTACGATGATCTAAGTCGGAAATATCTACAATATCATTACTCAGTTTTCTAGGCATGAGATGTTCCACTGAAGCAGTTTCTTTATCAAAATACAGTCTAGAATTAATAGTCCCAGACAACAAATCCAACTTCAGCAACAAATATCTGGTTTTATTAATCCGTTGTCCCGCATATTCTCCCCATTTTTCATTATCTAGGAAATTTAAAAAATCTTCAATATTAATTAATGTCGAAGCATTTTCATCTTGATACGCATATGTTAGGACGGGAGCAGATAAAAAACTTTTTGCCGCATTCTGTTTTGAAGGAGTTAATTTAGATATCTCCTCCATTTTTCTAAGGATAATAAATATTCTAGATTGAACATTACGCTTTCCTGTCAGCCAATAAATTGAGAGAAGGTTGTCAATTTTTATGAGAAATTCATATATGTTATATTCTCCAAAACATTCGCGATAATACATTAGAGGTACGATGTATGCATTACCATAAGTTTTGGTAAGAATATAATTTAAATTTGTAAATAGATTCCCCACTTCGCCATAACACATCTCTTCACTAACAACTGCTTGCAAATGTTTTGAGTAGCGACCAACAATTTCAAATGTTCCTTCTCCTTTTGTTATTAGTTTCCTTCCATACATAAATTCAAATGCTTTATTTAAATTTTGATTATCATCACTACGATATTTCATAGTCATAAAAACTATAGCCCATAGAAATTCATCAAATGAATTGTAGGGTTGGTCAATGACGCTTTCATATTTTTCCCATTTCTCTGCGAATTGTTTACGCATCTGAGGGTCTTCTATATGTCTAAGATTCTGTGCTCTTAGAATATCACTTGCTTGTAATTGTAGACCTCTACTATTTAAAACAGTGAATAAATTGTATGCATCATCTAAATTGTCAGGTGTAGATAAATAAATAAATAAATAAAACTTTAGTACACAGATATGCGTAGAACTCTTTTAGGTATGATTGGAACTGTTCTAAATGAGTTGTGGCTTCATCACTAAACCAGTTGTGAACTGATATTATTGCATTAGCCATATTCTTGACTGAGACATCACAATCTTTGCCCTGACTGATTCTTTTTAATGATTCAAGATCTCTTGTAGATCCCTTTGCTAAGACAAATTGGTCTAAGAATTCTTTATCTTTTCTAATCTCAAATTCAACCCTATTTCTTGCAGGTATGCCATCATATTCATCTTTCTCTTGCTTCATTCGGGCTTTGATTTTATCTTGCAAAGTACGACTAGTTGACAAATCTCGTAATACGGCTTGAAGTAAATAGAGTGTTATAAATCGTTGCTGTCCATCTAAAATATCTTGGCAAGTATACTTAAAGCCTTCGTTACTTACTTGCTTTGTATTCCAAACCATGCACCCCAAGAAATATTCCTTGTCTTTATCTCTCTCCATTGCTTTATTGATATCATCTAGTAATGCATTCACTTGATTGTCTCCCCAAACATATGGACGTTGATATTCAGGAATACTGTAAAAACTGTCTGCTGAAAATACATCTTTAATGTATTTTTTCCCGGTGTCGAGTGTGTAAGCCATATGTCTAAGTTGATTTTGGGTTATTTTCTAGCATTATTGAAATGTGAGTTGGTATCGTAAGCACAATACCTGCCCATAATTTTATTTTAATCTATAAATTTAAGATTGACAGGATTTAAGTTTTCTAGGAAATTTCAGGTTTATGTGGTCGAATTCACAACTTTTGATTTAGGCTAAGTCTCAGAATTTATAGCGCTTTGGCTTGCATATTGTCTGCGAGTCTCTTTCTTTCTTAACTGTCACTTTCAGATAACTGATCGCCATCAATCTTCGATTGCCACATCTACAGTGTCCTGATGTTAAAATAAACTAGAATAAAGCTTGTATTTTAGGCTCAGGGCCAGTCGATGAAATGTCACAAAAAATTAGAGAATTGAAGTCCAAGCTTAAGAAAGTAAAATCTATTAAGACTATAGAAACTTGCCATTATTCGATCGCAGCTATTCTTTGTCTTGCAGGCTGCACTAATAAGATAGAGATACCTCCAAGTAGTATTTCAAGTCCTGCTAGTGTTGAAACTGTGACTACTGGAATGGATGGTAAGGCGCGATCGAAAGTGGAGAAGCAGTTGGTTTTGGAAAATACTTCCACCCCTCAGGCTATGCAGTTGGCCGCAGCTCTCAAAAAAGCAAACGCAAAGGTCTACACAGCTTATTGGTGCCCTCATTGTCATGATCAAGGCGAAATGTTTGGTAAAAATGCCTTTGAGATCGTGGCCCCAATTGAATGTGCTAAAGATGGTAAAAATGCACAGGTGAGTCTATGTAAAGAAGCTGCAAATAAGGCTGGAGAACGTTTTGGGTTTCCGACTTGGGAAATTAAGGGTCAATATTATCCTGGAGTGAAAACA
>JANXNM010000421.1 GCA_025354065.1 Synechococcales cyanobacterium 340R_concoct_173_sub
GCTAGACTTGTGACCCGATCGAAGGCGACTTCAGCCGGGGTATCGAGAATGCCATAGCGATGCAATGCCGCCAAGCGTTCTGCTTCATTGGCTGGAAATAAAGAGGTCGGTAAGTTTGGAGCTAATACGTCAGTCATATAAGTTAAGTCGCTTACAGCACTAGCTTAAATATTGTGGTGAAGAGCTAATCAACGATCGATGTGACGCTCGATAAGACCATTCCTCAGAACGAATATACTGGAAGCTCCCCCTGCTCTCAATTCTAGGGGAGTAAGAAATTCAGAAGCCCCCGGAATTGCGGGTTGAGGGCCTCCGGTCGGCTCATTCTAGGGAATCGCCTAGGCCATAGTTACAATTTGCTGACCAGAAATGATCGTGATAGTTCAAATTATCCTTTACACAACTTGAGATAATCAGGATACCGCAACTCAGAGAAACCATCTAACTCACTCAGCAAGGGTTTAAAGATTGATACTGCGTTTTAATTAAATTCTTAAATCTCGGAAGATACTAACATATCCAATCGTATCTAAACGTTTTTTCGCTAAATTTTGATCTCAATCTCGGATTATGAGAGAGATCCTAAATTATACATTAATTAAATTTTCCATATCTAAGAAACATTTTGAGTTGTTTGTTCGTCACCAATGCTCATTTTTCAGTAGCCACCTTTGTCCGTCACTCGTAACCCTGCACAAAATAACTCCGCACAAAAAATGATGTGATTGACGGGCTAGCTTCCGATCTCGTATCTCAATTATTTCCGTTGAAACAAATCTAGCCGATACTGAGCATTGTTTATACTCTTTAAATGCTGAAGCTGCGCTGGGCTAAAATTTAAAAATGATTCATGCACCTCATCGCCCGTTAAAGGATAATCAGGCGATCGGGGCAACCAATGCACTAGTAGCAAGTGACCACCGATTTCTAATAGTTGGAGTATGCGCTGCTGTGCTATTTTCAAATCTTCCCGGCTCCAGTAATACCCCACTTCCGAGACTAAAATCAGCTCAAACAATTCGTCTGGAAACTGTTTCGGAAAACTCATAATCTCGAAGCGAACCTGTGCTAACGGTTGACATCTTTGAATTGCTGCATTTTGTGCTAATTCAGACACATCGATCGACAATAGTGAATCGCAGTAAGGGGCTAGCTTTTGGGTTAGAACGCCGATCGACCCACCAATTTCTAGGGCAGAACGGTAATGGGCATTGGGTAACGCTGCGATCGTGGTGCTGTATTTCTCAGCCTCATAGTCACTGGTGGCAAATTTCCAGGGATCAATATCCGTTTGATACAGCGCATCAAAATAGCTGGCGGGTAGAGATTGCGAGGGTTGCATTAATTTATTGCTCCATTTCAAAGTAAATTTCCGAAGGTTGACAAAGTTTATTTAACATTTCTGAAGTTAAGCGAAAGCCGCCAGGATCGTCATCAATTAAATCAGAAGTCTGAGAACGATAGAATGCGATCGATTGCTGTTTGAGATCAACTACTTCAGAAATATCTAAACACCAAGTCTTAATGCCACTTAAGGTATGGTTCTGCCGCTGAGTTGGATCCCAGTCCCAAATAGGATACTCCAGCCATCGAGGAGAACGTCCCGATCGTTGAAGCGCGGTCTGAAGAATTTCCCAGGTCGCTCGGTGATCAGGGTGGGGATCATATCGATAGGGCACAAAAATGATTTTTGGATTTACACTTATCAAATACTTTTGGCATTCATTCACTGATGTCTCAAAGTCTATTGATCTAGCAGTTGGGATTGCACCATCTGGCATTTGCATAAATTTAATACAAGACTGATCAACATTCAAGTGGGCCATAGCAGCAAGGGTTTCTGATTCGCGTAATTTCTTTAAACGTGGTTCAGGGTAATGGATTGAATTGGGATGAGATTTTGTACCATCACTCATCACTAAAATTTGGACTTGATACTGGTGCGATCGTAACAATGCAATTGCGCCACCACAGCCTAAACATTCATCATCAGGATGCGGTGCAACTATTAAAGCGGGTTCAACCGAAATATCGGCGATCGATAGCGAGGGTAAGAACTGAGGACAGGCGAAAGGATTGCTATTCATCATGATCGCGTTTATCCCAATTGATGAATCGTTCAGGAGGCTGCGAAAATGCGTACTTTCCAACCGATTGAAGGGATGCATCAAATCCAGGCTGACGTAGATAAAGGCTCAAATCTCGAATGATCCGTTCCATAGGATAAGGCGGCAGTAAACCCCGCGTTCCGACCGATCGCTGACAGAGTTGAATCACATCCATACAAATTTCTTCAATTGCAGTGCGGGCCATATTGATATAAGTGACTAAACGATCGCAATCGGGATTGATTTGGTTACAATCTCCCCCAAACGTCGGCGCGTAGGTAGCGATTCGGTCCGATGCGCCCTTAAGCCAAAGATTACCGCTTTCAATTGCGATCGCCATTTGTCCTAATCTATTCTCCTGATAGGGATCATTAGTGCGGCCTAGACTATGAAGATAGCGACGGGTTGCATCAAACAATGCCTCTGCGCCCCCCAACTGAACAGCCACAAAGCGAATTGAACCCACCGTTAACCAAGGCTGACGATTGTAGTCTCCGGGTGCCGCAATGATTGATTTTTTACTCAAATCTACATTACTAAAATCAACTTTACAGCTAGCAGTAGCCCTCATTCCTGAAGCTTTCCACCAGTTTGGATCACTAACAGTACTGACTTGTTCCATGGGGACAATGCACATTTGCCAACTGCCATCAGGCAAAACCCCATTCACAAAGGGTCGCTCTACAAAACCTGAACCTGAACAAAATGTTTTGCTGCCCTGAAGTTGATAGCGATCGGTATCTAGAGGAATCACTTTAACGCCATCATTAGCTTCTGCGTTCCAAACTCCAAAAATTTTGTGACGATCGCGCGCATCTTGGGCAAACCATTCAATTTGTTCTCTTGTAGCAAAGGTTTGAATCAACTGTAACGCATTGACATGACCTTCAAAAATTCGTCCTACAACTAGATTGCCCCAACCAATTCGTTTGAGCATTAGTAAAAGTTCATGGGTAAAACTTGCATCAATGCCTAAACCTAGTCCCCCTAAATCAGGCATGAGGGGAATCGCTAGTAATCCTGTCTCAGCAATCCGCTTAAATTCCTGAATCGGAAAAGCACCCTCGCGATCGATCTCAGCTGCATTAACTGCACAATAATCTGCGATCGCATCGACACATGCAAATGCTTTAACTAAAGAGGAACAGCCAGAAACATTCATTTTTTTGGGCTGAGGGGTGACTCGGTAAGATAGGTTGGATTTATTTGTAGATTTTATATTACAATTCTCTGCTAAAAACGTCATAGTTAATTATCCCCAGATTTCGATTATATTGTGAATATCACTATTTTGTGAGTATAAAGAATCCATATCTTTAAACTCAGCTAATGAGGGCTGCGATCGTAGGGATTGCAATCGGGTATTAAGATCAAGAATCGCCAGTTTCAGATCTACCAACGGCCATTTTTTTTGCCATACTCCAAATTCCTGCTTATCTCTAATAGTCTCAAACAGTAAGTCAAAAGTCTGAGGTCGCTTTAGCTCTAGCCATAACCATTGTTCATCAATGCCTAGACTGTTTGCATAGAGAGCTACATCTTTAATTAGGGGCTGATATCCATTGAGAATACTCTGCCATAGGGTACGCAGTTGCTGTCGAGTTTGAAGTCGCATTTCAATTGCAGAAGCGGATTCTACTAAAAATACTTCTTGAGACCCGATCGATTCCCATTGATTAAGCTGTGCAGCGAAACCACCCTCTGTTCGGACGGTCTGCCGAGCCGAGGTCGTCACCTGTACCAGTGGGCTATGGCGAAACCGAGCACCGACCCTAAGTAACTCTCGATAAAATGCTACATCTTCTGGAGTCCGAACATTTGGCATTCCCCCAGCTTGATAATACATTTGGGCCGTAACCGCTAAACTTGCACCATAGTGTTGAGCATGACGAGGCCAGCAATCATTTGGATTAGGATCTAAATAGGATTCTAGTTCAGCAATTAATTGATGATAACGATCGCCCAATAGGTAGCGCATTCTTACCTTAGGATCTAAGGCTTTACAGCTTGTGGTGTCTGCTATAATTCTTCCTCCTACTGCATCAGCACCCTGTGAGATTTCCAAAAGCGTTGCGGCAATCCAATTGCGTGAAACAATCGAATCACTGTCTGTCGAAGCAATGACACCTCGCTTTTCCCTTAAGCCATCCAATCTTAAGCTTAAGCCCTCTAAGCGATAGTAGGCTTCATCCATTAATATTTGTCTCACGCGACCAATGTAAGCTTCAGAAGGAGGAAGCAATTTCTCAACAATATGCAGTTTTAGGCTTGGGTGCTGGTCTGAAAATCGCTGGGCGATCGCAACCGAATCATCTGTACAGTTGTTTGCCAGTAATATAATCTCATATCGATTTGAATCTAGCGACTGTCCTTGCAAATCAACTTGATTTGCTAAACTCAACAAACATTTTTCTAGCAATTGAGATTCATTGCGGACAGGAACAATCACGCATATCTCACATTCAGGCAATGGTGGAACCTGTACTAGAGGGCGATGAAGTTCTATTTTCGCTGGAGCATTATTGACTGTAATGTCATTGTGAGATTGATCACATATGATGGAAAAATTTTTGATTCTTAAGTGCTCATCGTCGCGTAGAAGATTTACGGATTTTAACTGGCGATGTGAGGTCATAGGTCAGGATTTCGGTGACGGATGATTTTGAGCTAGTAAAATTACCTTATTAAATATTATATATTATGCGTATTTTAGATAGCTACAGAACTGATTTAGGCGATCGGACAATTCTTATGATTGATTTAGAGTTACTGGAGTGTTAAACATACAATATCCAGTAACCCAACGTCGGCTTATGGAACCTAACGGCTTTTAGTACTGTTGCGTAATTCAGCACTACTTCTTTCAGCTACGTCTCCATACATTGAACCAAATTCCTTGACTGCATCTGCCGACTGCTCGCCAATTTTCTTCATTGCTTCGCCAGTACGACCCTTTACTTCTTCAGCCTGCTCCTCCCACTCACCAGTTGTTTTAGGTCTTTCAGAGTTTCCCTTTTGGACTAGCTGACCTACTCGATCGACCGAATTCTGAGTAGATAAATCTGGGTTAGATAGAGATGGACTTCCATGGGTTGCTAAGACCATCAAACATACAAAAGCGATCGGTAAGAATTGCTTTACCTGAAACTTGTTGATGAAATAACCAATCTTTGAAATTGTCTTAGAAATCAAACTGATCATAGTAGCCTCTCTTAAATATTGATTGATATGTTTTGACTTTTAAAGCCATATTATCGAGTTGGACTTTCGATAATTTGAGTTACAAAAACAATATCTTAAAAATACTATAAACTTCTCTCTCAAAAGTAGATTTAAACTCTAGCCCGTAGAATCATAATGACGATTTTTGAGTAGAATCAAATGTCGAATCAATCTCTGGCAATCTATAATTCTATCAATCTAGGGTTCAAACCAAATCTTCTCGGATAACCTTCACCCAGCGACGCGGTAATAGCGAGGCTTGCTGCTCTAAGTTATCTGGGCGCATATACCACCCAGCCCAAGCAATTAGTACCGCTTGTAAGGGCAGCCGACCCCATCGCAGGACCGATGAATCGGGGATTCCAGGCAGATCGATATTATTTACTGCCATGTTAATGTTAGCCGGAAATACAGCAATAAAGAGCAGAATTAAACCCCAGGCCGCTGCTTGACTCACAGGAGGGAGTAACAGCCCAATCCCGCCTACAATCTCACAGATTCCGCTGATATAGACCAACGCTAAAGGGTGAGATAAGCTAGAGGGCACGATTTTGACAAAGGGGTCAGGAATGACAAAGTGCAATGTCCCGGCCAAAATTATAAATACCGCTAACAAAACGCGGAGCATTTCTTTACGTGAACTGTTCTCTATCATCTTGTGAGTCTGATTTTGGTCAATTATCATAATAGTAGCTATTCAGGTTGAAGGGTGATGTATACGAATTACAATTTGCAGTATAATTCCGTCAAGGTAGGAGTAACAATTCAAAACGTATTAGCTGGTGCGATCGTAAAACCTAAATTTCATGCTTATTCACATTTATCCAAGCGTAATTAATTATTGTGCAAAAGTGAAGTTTTTTATTTCAAATAGGTCATGAAAATAATGCTTTACCGTCATAACTTAATCATGAAGCAAAGCATTATCTTCAAGCAACTGGCAACCGCTTAAAGTCGGATTACACCACTATAAAGCCCTACTAGCAGCAAAGATAGCGGCAGCAAGATTAGCACTCCACTGATGGTTGTGCCTGTAGAAGGCGTGATATTTTCAGGCGGATTTAATTCGGATGTCTGAACTGATTTTGGTTTCATTTTCTTCACCGTATAATGATAGATAGTAAAAATTGAACTATTGAACTATTGGGTCTTTTCTAGTACTGGCTATAACTTTGCCTGATCATCTGGCTTAAGTATTGTATTGAAAGGAATAATATTTAGATGTTTGGAGTTCACCTAAAGTATCATTAATCAACGCATATGCCAGGCATTTTTGAGTAGATCTTGGGTATCTTTGGATATTTAATGGGTGGCGATCGCTCAAATTAATCCAGCAATGATATTAATGGTCATTGCGACAATACTGGTGTTGAAGAAGAACGATAAAATGCCATGGAGCAGACTTAACCGTCGCATGGTGCGAGACGTAACAGCTACATCAGATACCTGGCTGGTCATGCCAATGACAAACGAGAAATAAAGGAAATCCCAGTAGTCTGGCTCAATATCTTCGGGAAAATCTAATCCTTCTGCTGGACATTCAGATTTCGTCTGATGATTTCCATAATAGAGGTGCGCATAATGTAACGCAAAAATGGTGTGGACAAGCAGCCATGATCCCACGATCGTTACGACAGAAAGGATTACATGCAAAACAATGAAATTAGTTGCTGCTGCTTTATCGTGCAGAAGGAAGGCGATGGAGAATAAACTTATACAAGCTGCCGCCGTAATGACACTTAAAATGACTAACCTTCCGGCATCTTCCTGTTGTGCGTAACGCCGCATTTTCTCCGGTGTCGCCTGCTGCATTAATATCCAAGTCCAACTCAGGAAGCAAATCATTCCGGTATCCCACAGGCAAAGGAATCGCGTGGCTAAGTGAAACCAACTGGGCAAAATCGCACCTATCAATCCGGCGACCACCAGCGATCCAAACAAGCGAGGGTGAACACTCAACTTTCTGGAGACGCTGGATTTTAGGGGCAAATTCATTGGGGTGTCTATATAGCATTGGGGTGTCTATGTATCATATATCAACAGATATTGATTGAAGCTAAAGTTATTGATTGAAGCTAAAGTCAATGCCCTTACTCCGGATTCGCACTTCTAATTACTTCTAATGAGAAGACTGGCCATTAAAATTCAAGAGGGACGGGATGAGCGATCGCATAGCCCTGAGCATAATCAACGCCAATTGTCCGCAGTTTTTCTAGGATAATCTCATCTTCAACAAACTCAGCGATCGTTTTAAGATTCATCGCATGGGCAATATCATTAAAGCCTTTAACGATCGCTTGAGAAATCGGATCATTACTAATATTTTTTACAAAGCAACCATCGATTTTTAGATAGTCAACGTTCAAATTCATTAAATAAGCAAAAGAACTTAAACCACTGCCAAAATCATCTAAAGCAAATCGACAGCCGATCTGTTTGAGAGTACTTATGAAATATTGAGCATCGTCAAAGTTTACGATCGCA
>JANXNM010000452.1 GCA_025354065.1 Synechococcales cyanobacterium 340R_concoct_173_sub
AACTAGCAATGCTGGGCAATAATAGTATCGGCGCTTTTTGGGCGATTGTCTCTCGAATACCCGGAATGGGAAGATTAGCAATTGTGAGTCCTGCTGTCAAAGTCCCGATCGTAATCCCTAAAAATTTGATCCGTCGCCATGTAGTTTTGAAAACGTTAGGTTTTGTGGGATTGGACATAGCAGGAAATATCTAACGATTATGATCACTTGTTATCACTGTAGAGGATTACGTGGGAACGATCGCTACTTAGTCATAAGTTCATGAAATTATGATTGTTCAGAATAATCTTGGGGACTACTCCCATAGTTTAATCATTTTCTATTCCATAAATTCCCCAAATCGCCATTGCCCGTAAATAGTGACAAGCCCGAAAGGTTGCATTCGCTGTAATTGCCTCAGGAGTTCGGAACTGCAATCCATTTTCATAGATTTGATTCACAACTGCCTCCGCGATCGTCATTCCTTCCGTCTTCATTCCCGACTGCACTAAGAATGCGGCCAGCCCAAAATTGGTCCCCGTCCATACTTCTAGAGGATGGGTTAAATTCGCATTTTCCGGTTCACCTGAAGGCCGCACACCGTTAGCCGCACCTATTGGCAACGTAGATTTACCCAAGACCCGATCGCCTTCGGAAATCCGTCCATCATTCCCACTCGCACCACCTGACGCTAAATACCGATTGAATTTTACAAAACAAGAATCATAAATTGTCTTCAATGCAATATTTGCACAATCGATCGGCACCACATCCGGCAAATTCAAAAGCCGCGCATAGAACTGTCCACAAAGTTGATCCGCCATCACCACATCAGAACCCGATTCACTATCAATTCGATAATACGATCCATTCCAAAGTTTATCTTGATACACCGATCGCGCTTGCCCAACCCATTGTTCAAATAGACTAATATCTTCATTGAGAATACGTCCGATCGCGCAAGCCGCCTCCAACGCCGCAATCCAAAGCCCACCACAATATGCGCTCACGCCTTTCAATCGCCAATCATCAAAGGTTTGATCCGGCGCACCACTATTTTCAGGAATACCATCATTATCCAGATCAAATGCTTTTGTATAATGCAAAGTCTCAACAACCGCCGTCCAACATTCTATTAAAAAGTCCCGATCGGTTGCGCCCGTTAGCAAATAATCTCGGTACACCTGCAATACAAAATCTGAACTCAGATCTTTCCACAGATTGCAATCTTGATAACTCGTATAATTCGTCTTCTCCCAAACATGTTCATTTGGCGCACCCAAATCATGAGGCGTAGCACCACAAACCTTCCGTAGTGAGTCAGGACTTTCTTGGCCGATCGTCGCATAGTAGCCAATTTTACGAGTCCGATCGTCTTGTTTTGGAATCGCTCTTGCAAACGCTAAAATTACAGATTTTTCAAGCTTTTGCCACAATCGCAACAATCCAAAAGATCCATATAAACGAACGTCAAGACTCTCATACCAGCGATAATCAATACATTCTAAAACTGCAAATTGTCCAACCGGATCATCTTCACTCGCCGCACTCCACAACGCACAACCCTGCGTTAAATCATACAATTCATTCATCAACGCCATTTTGAACCAATCTGGCAAATCAGCCCGGTCTAAAATCGGCGCTTGCCACGCTTCAATTTGTTCACGCCACAAACTATGACGTTTTAATCCTTGTTTTGC
>JANXNM010000185.1 GCA_025354065.1 Synechococcales cyanobacterium 340R_concoct_173_sub
TGAGCAATTGGGAATCATGACCTCCCGTGAGGCCCAAACCATTGCAGATGACAAGGAACTTGACCTTGTACTGGTTAGCGATAAGGCAGATCCGCCTGTCTGTAAAATCATTGACCATGGTAAGCACAAGTTTGAACAAGAGAAAAAGGCGAAGGAAGCCAAGAAAAAGCAGCATACTGTTGACGTAAAAGAAGTCAAGATGCGCTACAAAATTGAGGAGCACGATTATAAAGTGCGTCTTTCTCAGGCTCAACGTTTCTTGGCGGCCGGAGACAAGGTAAAGGCGACTATCATGTTCCGAGGACGAGAGATTCAGCATAGTGACTTGGCTGAAGTGCTGCTAAAGCGCATGGCAACGGATCTTCAAGAGGTTGCTGAAATTCAGCAGACTCCTAAAAAAGAAGGCCGTAACATGATGATGCTCATGGCTCCGAAGAAGTAATTCAACTTCATAGTTTTCTTGAAAATAGTCTTGTTGAAAGGCTCAACCTGAAGCAAATCTGTGAAAAAGCTGGCGATCGCCAGCTTTTTTAATATCTTGGGAGCCTAATGGGTACACTACTAACGAAAGTCTTGCGACGATCGGTTTACTTGGCACTTCATCATTTCTCCCTATGACTACCAGTCGAGATCTCCAACGCGACAATTTATTGAGTCGGGCGCTGCGCGTCATGAATTTGCGGTCGGAAGAGTCGGGCCGAACATTTTGGATGTTTTTGTCCTATGCGGCCACCTCTGTAGGAGTTTTATGGCTAGAAGCGACTGCCTCTGCACTGTTTTTAGAGCAGTACAGCGCAGATAAACTTCCGCTGATTTATCTATCTAGCACCGTTCTCAGTATTTTTCTGGGATTTCTATATGGGCTAGTGCAGTCGATTATTCCGCTGCGTTGGGTGATTGTTCTGGTGTCGGTGATGATGGCGCTACCTGTGTTGGCATTTCAGCAAGGGTTGCTTTTGCCAGCAGGGGCGACGATCGGTGGATTTGTTGCGTTTAAGGCCGTTGTATTATGTATGCGTCTGTGGCTTCAGGTCGTCTATGTCCTGAATGATACGAATACAACAATTACCGCCAACCAGCTTTTTAATGTACGAGAGCTGCGGCGCACCTATCCATTAATTAGCAGTGGCGTGTTGGTTGCGGATGCGGTCAGTGGTTTTTTATTACCCTTAGTGTCCGATCGGTTTGGTTTGTCTGGCGTGACGATGACAGCCTTCAGCATGATGATGTTGGGATCAACGATTTTGTTCTACATCACCCGCAAGCAATCTCGATTTTTTGACACTACACTTCGTCGCCGCGAGTCAACCAATCAGGAATCGGGTCAACTGCTGCAAGGTCAAGCGATGAACTATCGCTGGATGCTCTTGCTGTTTTTTGTGTTGGCCGAAATGATTTTTCTGCTGTTAGATTTCCAGTTTTCTAAAGAGCTGGAATCCATGGGTTCAATGGCCTTTCTAAATCGGCTAGCTCAGCCTCAAAATCAAAGTGAGCGGATTGCTAGCTTTCTAGGAATTTTTCAAGGTGTTTTGGGGATTTTTGAATTAATTGTTCAGTGGTTTGCGTCGCGGTGGGTGATTGAGAAGCTGGGGGTATTTGGGACAACGGGAATTTTGCCGACCTTGATGGTGACGGTCGGCGGGTTGGTGGCGATGATCAGCATAGTGCCGAGCCTGTTTCCGGCCTTTGCTATGAAGGTCGAAAGCATTAGTTCTGGAGCGATGATTTTTTGGGCCATTGTTCTATTGAAATTTCTCTACGAGCTGTTTCACTTCACCTTGCTGGCCAGTGTTGGTCCCGTTCTGTTTCAACCCGTCCCCCAAAGATTACGGAACATTGTTCAGACCAGTGTAAGAGGCAATGCCGAACCTATTGCCAATGGGATCACCGGAATCTTATTGCTAGGTTTAATTTCCTTTGGGTGGCAGCAAACCTTAGGAAGCTACTGGCGCGGGGCAATTTTTATGATTTTGGTGGTGCTGGCAGGCGTGTGGCTAGGCGTAGTTTATGTGCTGCGTCGTCAATATGCTGAAATTTTGATCTTGAGTGCGCGGCAAGATTTATTGGCGGGCCGCACAACCAGTGAATCGGCCCTGCGAGAGTTGAAACGGGCGGCCATCAGTGCGCTGAGTCAACCGGGGATGGAAGAATCTCAAATGGGTTGCGTGGAATTGCTGCTGCAAGTTGATCCCCAAAGTGCGCTAGATATCCTAGTTCCGATGCTGCAACGGCTGCCCGAAGTGGCGAAATGTCGAATTTTGGGCGTGATGCAACATGAACCTGATGCTAGGTATGCGATCGCCGTCAGTCGCCTGATTACCTCCCAACAGCCGGAGCGAGTGGTATCAGCAGCCTTGCGATATATCTACTATGCGGATCCAGGTCGCAGTATTCAGCAATTACTCGATTACCTAAGTCCCCATGCGCCAGCCATAGTTCGGGCGACGGCTTCGGTGTTATTGTTGGAATTTGGCGATCGAGATCAACGGGCGAAAGCCACTAATTTGCTGCGACTGATGTTGACAAATCATAGTCAGGACGAAAGGCAAGCCAGTTGCGCGGCGATTCGTAATCTCAAATATTTGCAGGCGCTTCAGCTTTACATTTTAGAAATTGTCAAACAGGAAACGGATCTAGATGTGCGATGTGCGGTTCTAGATGTCGTGGCGGCCACCCATTTTGAGAAATGTTATCCGTCGCTAGTCGAAGGCTTACGCCAGCCCGAAACCCGTGGTGCAGCAATTAAAGCCTTTATTCTTTTAAAGGATGAAGCCCTGCCCTGGTTACAACCTCTAGCCCAAAACTGGCGTGAAAGTGAAGCCGTTCGGACAGCGGCTTGGGACATCATTGGTCAAGTCGGATCACCGGAGTCTATTGATTTTCTACTTCAGCAGCTTCCAATTCGATGGAGCAACGATCGGACCAATATCCTGCGCGCCTTGGTCAAAATTCAAAATACAAACGGTACGGATACTATTGCAGATACCTTAGGTCGGGCTGAGATTGAAGCCTTACTCGAACAGGATTTGATGTTGATTGGTCAAGTAACAGCGGCGATTTTAGACATTACGGGACGAGTGAAATCACGGGATCTTGAAGAAATGCTATATCGATCGCTTCAAGGTGTTCAGAGCGACGCGATCGATCGTATTTTCTTATTAATGCAGTTTCTTTATGAATCTGAAGCTATCCAAGCAGCAGCTTACAGCCTGAAATCGGGCTTCACGGACGATATGGCTCAGGGCTTAGAGATTTTGGATACTAAGGTCGATATTCCCCAAAAGCGAGCATTGCTAATAATTTTAGAAAATAGTATGGCGCTTGGCAACAAAATTTCCGAAGCGCCATCTCGTAAAAAGCAAAACCGACGTAACAAAAAAAATGCCCAATTAGCAGTTCTACCCCAAACTAAAGCACCCGCAGTTGCCCAATGGCGACTCAGCCGTCAAGAACAAATTGGCCTAGAACTTCAACTTCAAAGCTTAAGTTCTAACCTTAACTATCAACCCCTCGAACCCCTTGAGCGAATTAAGCAAGTATTAGATTTGCGGCATTTTCTCTCCGATTGGGTGGCGGCTTGTTGCTTCCATTTAGTGCGATCGGAGGGTTGGGCTTTAGAACGGGAGCAAGTGTTGTCAGGATTGCGTGGAGGGAGTAGTTTGTTACGAGAGTCAGCCATGCTGTATCTTTACAATGCCGAACAGCGCGGCCAGATGAAAGGTGCCTTTTTGAAAGTCCTCCCACGAATGCGGAATGATTCCGATCCTCTACTGCGCCGCCAAATTCAAATATGGATGGAAGAGTATCAAATTCGTCCTGAAGGGGTTGCACCTATTCGCCCAGCACCTGAAGATGAAGTGGGAGATATTCCCCAGACCGAAATTTTTGGATATCGTCCTTTAAATCCTTCAAAGTAGCTAAATAATAAAATCGTTAGATGCTGAATCTTTTTGATCGATTACTTTTAATGCGCAAAGTCGATATGTTTCGGGAACTCCGAGAGGATTTCTTGATCCGTCTAGTGCCCGTAATGGAAGAACGGACTTTCAAGGCCAAACAGCAAATTTTTATCCAGAACGAAGAAGGCCGATCGATGTTCATTGTCGCGTCAGGCAAGATCAAAATTCATCTGGGCGATCGGATTTTACAAGAACATTCTCGCGAAGGTTTTTTTGGTGAGATGTCGTTATTTGATGCGGAAATGCGATCGGCTTCAGCTACGACACTAGAAGAAACCGTTTGCCTCGAACTGACACAGCAGCATGTCTTTGCAGCGATCGAAGAGACTCCAGGAATTGCCGTCAATATTATTAAAATTCTGTCCCAACGGATTCGTGTCCTCAACAAAGAAAAGCAAGAACTGAATTCATTAAACGAAAAACTGCGATCGGCTTCAGGAGAAGAACGATCGCAAATCAAGCTTTTAAAGAGTTAGGGCTTTAAAACGTCACACCTAAAAATTCAGCAATATAAGCTTTGAAGTCTTGATTAAACTGGTCACGGCCTGAGAATCGATCGCTCTTTTCAGCCCGATGTTCTTCATTTAATTTCCAGCCATAGTCGGACGAGAGCCGCAGTTTGTTGCCCCAATCTGCAATAGATACTACTAGCCGATGGAACGGAGCATTGTCTACATCAGGAACTTGGAAGACATAGTTATAGGTATTTTGACTCGCAGCGGCAACGGTCGAACATTGACCATAGCGATCTTTAAGAATCTGACCAATTTGCTTCGCGAGTTCAGGATTTTCGATTTCCTCTAAAGTCTTGACGGCCAAGGTTAATTCAAAATAAAAATCTTCAACGGGGACAAATTCTAATTGCATGACGCGCCTCAATACCTTAAAACAGATAACTTGTGATTTCATAACGGTAATTTCAAAACCGTGATTTCAAAACCGTATATCATCCTATCGGGCAAATGTAACGCAATGTATGAATGGTGAAGAAGTCCTGCGATTTTGGGCGGGGATCATGTCTCTCTGTTTAGAATCGTCCTATCCGCGAAAAAATTATTTATTTGTAGCTTGCTCACCTCACTCCCTATTAGATACTCATGTTGACAGCTAACTTTCCCTGGCTGACGACGCTCATCCTATTTCCGATCGCAGCGTCGCTTTTGCTCCCGATAATTCCTGACAAAGATGGGAAGACGGTTCGCTGGTATGCCCTGACGGTCGGGCTGATTAATTTTGTGATGACGGTTGCGGCCTTCTGCGTAGGGTTCGACTTCCACGATGCTGGAATGCAGCTCTTTGAACGCTATCCCTGGGTGCCGCAGCTTGACCTGAACTGGTCGGTTGGAGCGGATGGGTTGTCGATGCCGCTCATTATTTTGACCAGCTTTATTTCAACCTTGGCAATTTTGGCCTCTTGGCCCATTACTTACAAGCCAAAGCTGTTTTATTTCTTGATGCTAGTGATGTACGGCGGCCAGATCATGGTCTTTGCGGTGCAGGACATGCTGTTGTTTTTCCTCGCTTGGGAACTAGAGCTGCTTCCGGTGTATTTGATGCTCTCGATTTGGGGCGGAAAAAAGCGCCTCTATGCCGCCACGAAGTTTATTCTTTACACCGCTGGAGGATCGCTATTCATTTTGGTGGGCGCGTTGGCGTTAGCTTTTTATGGCGATACCGTGACCTTTGACATGCAAGCTTTAATGGCAAAGGATTATCCGGTGCAGTTCCAGCTTTGGATTTATGCGGCCTTTCTGATTGCCTACGGAGTCAAGCTGCCGATTATTCCGTTGCATACCTGGCTACCGGATGCCCATGGTGAAGCGACGGCTCCGGTGCATATGTTGCTTGCGGGCATTCTGCTAAAGATGGGCGGTTATGCCCTGATTCGGATGAATGTGGAGATGTTGCCAGCGGCCCATGCCGTCTTTGCGCCTGCATTGATTATTTTGGGGGTGATTAATATCATTTACGCAGCGCTCACCTCCTTTGCCCAGCGAAATTTAAAACGAAAAATTGCTTACTCCTCCATTTCTCACATGGGGTTTGTCTTGATTGGCATCGCCTCGTTTACGGATTTGGGCATGAGCGGTGCAATTTTACAGATGGTTTCCCACGGTTTGATTGGGGCCAGTTTGTTCTTCTTGGTCGGGTCAACCTACGATCGGACTCATACCTTAATGCTGGATGAAATGGGTGGAATCGGGCAGAAGATGCCGAGAATTTTCTCCATGTTCACGGCTTGTTCCCTTGCGTCGTTGGCGTTGCCGGGAATGAGTGGCTTTGTGGCCGAGCTGATGATTTTCATTGGGTTTGCAACGAGTGATGCCTATTCCCTGACCTTCCGAATCATCATGGTAATTTTGGCGGCGATCGGGGTCATTTTAACCCCCGTCTATTTGCTATCGATGCTGCGAGAGATTTTCTACGGCCCTGAGAATAAAGAACTTACGTCCCATGAAGCGCTGATTGACGCTGAACCTCGCGAGGTATTTATCATCGCCTGTTTGCTCGTTCCCATCATTGGCATTGGCTTCTATCCCAAACTTTTGACTCAAATTTACGATACTAAAACGTCGCAAATTGTGGCTCGAATTCGCGGGAGTAATCCGGTGTTAATTGCACAGGAATCTGAAACAACAGCCTTGGCTGAATCGGCTCCAGTATTGAGATAGGGTCTAAGACTGTCGATTTTAGAAAGGGACTGGGATAGGTTGATCTGTACGATCGGCTGATTCCAGTCCCTTTTTTGATAAATTTTATGATTCCTGAAAGGTTGCAAAATCCTGTTAAATTTAAAATTGTTGACGTGTCAACCGATCGTTTAGACAAAATTCCTA
>JANXNM010000492.1 GCA_025354065.1 Synechococcales cyanobacterium 340R_concoct_173_sub
CCAGGGAAATCGGGCTAAGGCTAACGGTTCACAGGTCAAAAACAAATCTGCGGTTGTTACCAATGCAGATAGTGAGGCGATTTTTGATCGGATTTCCAACAATTCTCGGCTCTTCAACCAGTCATAAAATTCAGCTAAAAACCCAGCTTCAGCCGATACTAATCGCGATCGGTAATCAATGGGCGAGGCCGATAAGGTTCCACTATTTTTTATCCGACCTCGCAATCCATCTAAATCGTTTTGGCCATCATTTTGGTAATTGTCAGAGAGGGGCGATCGAAGGCTTGTGCGATAAAAATCCAGATAACAAGTTTGCCAAGTCTCATACCGTTGAGTCAAGGTTTCTGGATAGGCAATTTGGGCGGTCATTTGCTGCCCTTTTCCCCAGCCCAATTCAAAAAAACAAACCTGTTCAACTCGAAAGACTTTCAATCGCATGGTCACGTATCCTTGGCTAGCAGCTTACTTACAGATTTAGCTTATTGATTTAGCTTATTGATTGATGAATTTTGGCAGTGTATGTACGGTGCCATTGGGCAGGACAATATCGACGAAGACGCTTTCATCTTGACCACTTACGATTTCAGCAAAAAGCGATCGATCGCTGGTGGTTTGTGGGTCAAAGGTCTGTTCTAAAAGCACCTGAAAATCGTCCCGAATCCGCAGCATCAATCCACTCGGCATCGGTTCAGAGGTGGCCGATTCTAGTACCACTAATAGTTCCCATTCTTGGGTTTCTGTCGCGTCGTCGGGCACCACATATAACCGCAATGGAATCGGTGCAATATTTAAAATTTGGGACATACCTTGGGCGCTGTTGGCGAGACGAATCCCTCTTTGGGCCAACGACTGCAAAATCTGAGGCAGGTGGTCGTTAGTTGCATCGCCGCTAGTCCGATCGTCCCCTCGCAGCGCGGATGCAACCCATGAATTTCCCAATGGATTTCCCAATGGCTCCCAACCGTCTAAGACCGATCGGGCCTCATCCCATTGACGCGATAACCAAGTGCGTAGATTCACAACCTGAGGCAGAACCTGATTCTTCTGGCTGCTCTCGGTCAAAGCGATCGGCTCCGTTAAGCGCAAGGCCAACAACAGCGTCTCCATCTTCGGGTTAAAGGCTGACAACAGAATTTCACTGGTTGCCGCACCCGATAATTTTTCTTGCAACTCAGCATGGCTCAAAAAACCCGAAACCCAGACATGACCTTGTTCTTCCGCTACTGTTGTCAAGACATAAAAATGCGCTGGAGTTTGAGGTCGATGTACCGTTACATATTCATCTTCTGATGCGCTAACAAATTGCGATCGGACGATAAAGTCCCGAACTTGCAACTCTCTAGTCTTTAATGTCGATGAAGACTCAGCCACCGCCAAATTATGGTCCGCCAACCAAGTCATCAACCCAAACTGCGCTAACCGATCGCTATACTCGTTCCAGGATTCAAGCCCAGACTGATTCAACTGATTTAATTGAGTGGCCTGTTGAATTTGCTCTGGAGTTAGGACGATGGATTGCTCATGCAGCGATTCAAAGGCTTGGAGATCCGTTGTGTTGAAGATAGAGGAGGTCATGGATGGGTTTGGGTAGAGAATTTAATCTGTTCTGGTTTACCGCTGAAGCAAAAAAGCTTATTCATAGAAGCTTATATCTACAAGGGCGAAATAATTTTTAAGAGAATTTTTAAGAGATAGTTCCTATGGTTTTATTATGAACCGAGGCACCGTTCAAACCTTGTCCAAACGTTTAATTTGGGTTATCCATCCCTCTATAGATTCATTATTTATGATCAATTGTGGTTATTTATGTGTTGGACTAGTTTGCTTATGCAATACCGATCGATCGCGGTCATTCGTGCGCCGGAGTTTGAACTGGGTTTAGAGATGGCGCGATCTGTCGCAAGGGCTGGCATCAAATTAATTGAAATTACTTGGAATAGCGATCGACCCGCCCATCTGATTGCCACACTACGCCAAGAATTGACGGATTGCACAATCGGGGCCGGAACTCTAATCACCCAAGCCCAATTTACGGAAGCTATCAGTGCAGATGCTCAATTTTTATTCTCGCCCCATTGCGCCCCTGACCTAATTTCACGAGCTAAGACGTTAGGGATTCCGATCGTCCCCGGCGCGCTCACCCCGACCGAAATTATCACCGCTTGGCAAGCCGGAGCCAACAGCGTCAAAGTTTTCCCTGTTCACACCCTTGGCGGAGCGAGTTATATCCGCAGTCTACAAGCCCCTCTGCAAGGCATTCCCTTGATTCCTACGGGAGGGGTCAGTATTGAGAATTCGGCTGAGTTCCTAAAGGCTGGGGCGATCGCCGTTGGGCTGTCTAGTGAATTGTTTTTACCGAGTTTAATTCACGATCGGAACTGGGATGGATTGCACGATCGGGCTAAGGCTTTAATTAATCAACTCGCTCCCTACTGTCATTGACCTGATGCCGAAGCCATAATCAAGAAGCTTAGATTAATGATGATTTTGTACCCGTGAAACGAGATTCTATTTTTTTTCGATTGTTTCAGCAGTCGCCGACATTGTTGTTTGAATTACTGGCGGAAATGCCAGAGAGTGCCGAGCGCTATCGGTTTGATTCAGTTGCAGTGAAAGAACCAAAATTTGAAATCGATGGTGTGTTCTTGCCGCCGGACGATACTCCTGGTGTTGTTTACTACGTTGAGTTTCAGGCTCAACGGGATGACAAGCTGTACGAACGCATGGCCAGCGAATCTTCCAATCACTTTTATCGAAACCGAGAAAAATTCTCTGATTGGCAGGGCGTGGCAATCTATACCTCTCGAAATGTAGAACAGAGGGAGGTTTATCCGTTCCGAATGATGCTTAACAGTGACCAATTTCATCGGGTTTATCTAGATGAAATTGGCAATGCGAGGGATTTACCGTTAGGGTTAGCCTTGATGGCCTTAACGGTCGAGAAGCGGAAAAAAGCACCTGATACTGCTCGTTATTTGGCGGGCCGCGTTCAGAAAGAGCTTTCTGATCCTCAAGAAAATCGCGCAATAATGGAATTGTTGACGACTATCCTGATCTATACCTTTAATACTTTAAATCAAGCCGAGGTAGAAAAAATGCTAGCAGCAGAAGTTATGCTCCAAGACACCCGTTTTTATCAGGAAGTCAAAGCTGAAGGTGAGGTCATTGGACGAAAAGAAGGACGAAAAGAGGGGAGACAAGAAGGAAAACAAGAAGGAAAACAAGAAGGAAAACTGGAGGAGCGACGATCGATCGTTCTTCTGCTCCTGAAGCGGAAAACAGGTAAATTATCTGCTCGAACAAAGAAGAAAATTACGACGTTGGATTTACCGAAGTTAGAAGCCTTAACGATCGCAATCTTGGACCTTGAGACTGTTGCAGAGGTTGAAACTTGGCTGAATCAACATTGATTTGAAAGAGGTATAAGATTTAGAAAAAACCGATCGGACTTTTTATGAATTAGTCCGATCGAGTTTTAATTGATTCAGTTAATAGCGAAAATTACCAGAAAGAAGGCTGATGCCGAATCAAGTTCAAGAACTCCTCACGAGTCCGCAAATCTTCCTGGAAGCAGCCAACCATAGAACTCGTTACAGTCCAAGAACCGGGCTTCTGAACGCCGCGCATTACCATACACATGTGAGACGCTTCCAAAACTACCGCCACTCCTCGAGGCTGGAGAGCTTCTTGTAAGGCTTTAGCAACTTGGCTTGTCAACCGCTCTTGGACCTGCATCCGCCGAGCATACATATCAACAATCCGAGCCAACTTACTCAAGCCCACAACCTTTTGGTTAGGAATATAAGCAACGTGCGCTCGTCCCATGAAGGGCAACATATGGTGTTCACACATGCTAAAAAAATTGATGTCGCGAACCAAGACCATCTCATTGTGGCCTTCGTCAAAAATCGCCCCATTCAATAACTCTTCCAGAGATTGAGAATATCCGGCTGTCAAAAATTGCATTGACTTGGCCACGCGCTTTGGAGTCTTCAATAGACCCTCACGATCGGGATCTTCCCCAATCCCAATGATCATTTCGCGCACCGCTGCTTCCATGGATGCAAAATAATCCGCACCATCATCGGCCCGGTTTGCATTGCGCATTAGTTCAGTCTCTAAAGAAGAATTTAGAGCAGAATCATTTACAAGAGTCATGAGTTCAGTCCTTAAGAATTGGAAATGAGAAACTTTAGAATTAGAATGCTTAGAATGTTCCGGCAGTTGGGAGCAGAATCATTTCTTCAATGGCTGCACCCTGAGGCATTTGAGCGGCATACAAAATCGAGGCAGCCACCACGTCCGGTGTGAGCATGGCGCTACGATCGAAGTCGGCCTGAACGCTATCTGTGTCCCATAGTTCAGTGTTAACCGAACCGGGAGACATGGAAATCGCCCGAATGCCATAGCTACGCTCTTCTGCGGCCAGAGTTTTGGTCAATGCTAAAAGGCCAAACTTACTGACGCAATACAAGCCCCAATTGGGAAATGCTTGATGGGCAGCTACAGAGGAAAGGTTAATGATGGTCCCGCGCTTTTGCGATCGCAGCGTTGGCAACACGCCTTGAATTACCTGAAAAACACTCGTCAAATTCAGATCAATCACCCGCTGCCAGTCCGCTAAGGGCGTTTCCAGTAGCCCATTGGTGTAGCCCATTCCCGCATTGTTAATCACAATATCAAGCCGATGTAAGGTACTAACAAGAGCGCTAATCTTGCCCTGAACCTGGGGTACATCTGCCAAGTCAATCATAAAAACCTTCACCTCAACCCCAAACGATCGGGTCTGAAGCGCTACCTCATCTAGCTTCTGCTGATTTCGCCCTACTAAAACCAGATCAATTCCAGCCTTAGCAAACGCGATCGCCGTCGCCTTGCCAATACCACTACTCGCCCCAGTAATCAAGGCGCACTGTGTTTGAGTCAAAGTAATAATCTCGCAACGAACTAATGATTTAAAAATCTAGCCCCGATCGCTGCGTCACTTTGATAAATTACTGAACCACTTTGCTAGGAATGGACTCTAGGATTTCATCTCAGCAGAGGGCGATCGAGTAAATGGATGTGTAAACAAATGTTACAGCTTTGTATTGTAGCACTATGAAGGGAATTTCGAGCAGAGCAACCGCCCTAAAGTCGTAAGCTTCTAACCCAAGCCCTCAGAGAATTTGCCGATATTCCGAAACTTGTTGTATCGGAGATCACGGCGCTGGTGGCTAGTCATGCTGTCAAGATAGACAAGGTTAGTGAGGATGGCCGCTTTGACCTGTTCGGTAGCCAGCACCGGATCCGTATGAGCTGCTCCCGTGGGTTCGGTAATCACTTCATCAATAATGCCAAGCCCCATGAGATCTTCAGACGTTATTTTTAACGCTTCTGCGGCTTTCGACGACTTCCCGGCATCGCGCCACAGAATGGCAGCACAGGCTTCGGGGGGCGCAACGCTATAAACGGAATGCTCCATCATCAATAACCGATCGCCTACACCAATGCCCAAGGCACCGCCCGATCCGCCTTCGCCCACTACGGTACAGATAATCGGCACATCAAACTTGAACATTTCTCGCAAGTTGAACGCGATCGCCTCACCTTGGCCATACTCCTCCGCCTCGATGCCAGCCCAAGCGGCAGGGGTGTCAATGAAGGTAAGAATCGGCATTCCAAACCGATTAGCATGATCCATCAATCGAATGGCCTTGCGATAGCCACTAGGCGAGGCTTGACCAAAGTTTCGTTGAATATTGTCCTTAGTATTGCGGCCCTTTTGCTGCCCCAACATCACCACAGCACGACCATCAATTCGGCCCACGCCTCCCACCATGGCCAAGTCATCAAACCCAGCCCGATCGCCATGCATCTCCAGCCAGTCGTCGCTAATAGCTTGAATGTAATCCAGCGTAGTCGGGCGGCGAGGATGTCTGGCCACTTGTAGACGCTGCTGAGGCGTTAGGCTACTAAAGATTTCCTTACGGAGCTGAGAGGCGCGTTCCTCTAGCTGTAAAATTTGCCCTGCCACATCCACTTCGGTCTCGGCGGCAAGATCTCGTACTTGCTTGATTTGCTCTTCAAGCTCGGCAAGGGGTTTTTCAAAGTCAAGGAGAATGGGTTTACGATCGGTCGTAGGCATGGCAAAGGGAAAGTTTAAGGCGGAATCTTGGTCCCACCAATTACCATTGATAAGCATAGAGCTTAATGGGATGACTGCTGATAATCACGCTTCACGAACCTAAAATTCCCTATGAAAGAACCTCCTCGCTACTTTGAAAACTCCATTCTAATCTCAGCCACGGCCACCACCGTCGAACGCTGCATTACTGAACTTGACCTAATGGCGCGTTGGCTCAATCCCATGCTGTCCTGCGAACCTGATGGCGGTACTTGGTCTACAGATATTGGCAGCAAGAGTAAGTTTGTAGTGACGATTCCATTCTTAAAATCTGGATTACAGCCCACATTGCACAACATTGTTAGCGATCGCGCCCCCGGATTAGTGATGTGGGATTTTGAGGGATTCTTTGTGGGGACCGATCGTTGGCAATGCGACCCAATAGACCCAGTAGATGAGGCAGTAGGCGATTTAATGTCCAGTCCACCCCGACTCGCGACACGCTTGACAAACTGCTTCACGTTTGAAATTCCCAATCCACTAGTACGGTTTGGCTTCAACAGATTTGCACTATCACTTACCCAGACGGACATGATCGCTCAGCTCAAACGAATTAAAGTCGTCGCAGAACAACTCCAACGGACGTAACAGTCCTAGGTGAGGAGCGATTCTTACTCAACCTCTAATTAACAGGTTTAATAGGCTATCTAGTGCCGATGTTTGGATATAGAAGGTCACAGCCCATTGCAGGAAGTAGAGTTAAGGACGAAATTGTGCTAGAGCTATCCTTTTCAACTGGAAAGTCGATAGAATAAGGATCCTACTCATCAGAGTTGATTGAGTGCATCTTATTTATATCCATACGTGTACTGAGGAAAGTAGATTATTACTTGACCTAGGTTAAATATTCAGTTAGTTCTTATAACCATTAAGACAATATTTGCCTCACGTCCAGACCATAGATCCGGCGCATAGACCAATAGCTTCCCAATTCTCAACGGTGTTCCCTTTTGAACTACTTAATCCGGCTACCCCAATCCAATCCTGTCACTAATTTTGTGTTTGACTCCATTGAATCTGCTCTAGCTGATCTGAAAATCGGCAAATCTGTTGTTGTTGTCGATGATGAAAACCGCGAGAACGAAGGCGATCTGATTTGCGCCGCGCAGTTCGCCACCCCCGATATGATTAATTTTATGGCGGTCGAGGCACGCGGGTTAATTTGCCTTGCCATGATGGGCGATCGATTGGATGAGTTAGATTTACCGTTGATGGTCCGTGAAAATACGGATAGCAATCAAACGGCCTTTACCGTAAGCATTGATGCCTCCCCTGACGTGGGTGTGACCACCGGAATTTCGGCGGACGATCGTGCCCGTACCATTCAAGTCAGTATCGACCCCAAGACCAAACCCAACGACCTGCGTCGTCCCGGCCATATTTTTCCGTTGCGCGCACGGGAAGGCGGGGTGCTGAAGCGGGCGGGCCACACAGAAGCAGCAGTAGATTTGTCTCGACTGGCAGGGCTGTATCCAGCGGGTGTGATTTGTGAAATTCAGAATCCTGATGGATCGATGTCACGATTGACCGATTTAGTTACCTATGCCAAAGCAAAAAATCTGAAGCTGATTAGTATTGCGGATTTGATTAGCTATCGTTTGCGACATGAGCGTTTTGTCCAACGAGAAACTGTGGCGAATCTACCGTCCCAATATGGCCAGTTTCAAATCTACGGCTATCGCAATTCTCTGGACAATACGGAACATGTGGCGATCGTCAAGGGAAATCCTGAGCAGTTTGCCGATTCTGCGGTGATGGTGCGGGTTCATTCTGAATGCTTAACAGGCGATGCTCTGGGTTCTTTGCGGTGCGACTGTCAAATGCAGCTCCAAGCCGCCATGAAAATGATTGACTTGGAAGGTCAGGGCGTGATTGTATACCTGCGTCAAGAAGGGCGTGGAATTGGCTTGATTAATAAGCTGCGGGCATACTCGTTGCAGGACATTGGTTTAGATACTGTCGAAGCGAATGAGCGGCTCGGATTTCCGGCAGATTTGCGAGATTACGGTGTAGGGGCACAGATTTTGAATGATTTGGGGATTAGTAAGCTGCGGTTGATCACCAATAACCCTCGTAAGATTGCGGGCTTGAAAGGCTATGGGCTGGAGATGGTCGATCGGGTGCCGTTGTTGATTGAGGCGACGGATTACAATGCGAGCTATTTAGCGACTAAAGCGGAGAAAATGGGTCATTTATTGGTCGGCAACTACTTAATGACCTTAGCGATCGATTGGAAAGATGAGCCACCGACCTTAGCGGAACGATACGAACGTCTTGAAAAAGTCAAATTTTTGTCACGCGGCTTTGGCTTAATGCTGGAGGAAGAAGTGCGACCTATGGCTGCATCGATTTTAGGAACACAGAAAGGATTAGTCGTGAATCTGGGAACCGAACGGGGCGAAGAAATGTCTCAGACTTGGTTCCTTGAACCAGAAAATATCTATACCGAGTCCATCACTAATCTGGTCAGCCAACTGGCGAAATGGGTGACGATCGAAAAGATAGCGCTGTTGTTATCGGATGGTCGCGATCCGTTGGCTGGATTACAATCTCAGATTGACCGCCGATCGTTGGATATGGCAGATGTGCGATCGATTTTGGAAGGACCGTTAGAAACGCAATTGGTTTATAGCTTTGAGCCAAGTGGTGGCTAGAATAACGTTGTTGCCCTTGTGTAAACATCACTTGCTGTCTAACTCAATTGCAGCACAGGAGACTCGTCAGGGGCTTGACTATTGGAGATGATTACCTCCAAAGGCTGATCTTCATACACATTCAAATCAAACCAAAATGTTGTCCCAATTCCCACCTCGCTAATCAGATTCACCTGACTCCGATGTTTTTCCTGAATAATATTCCGAACAATTGATAGCCCGAGTCCCGTGCCTTCTAGAGTATGAACCTGATTTTCGACTCGGAAAAATCGTTCAAAAATATTGGCCTGAGCATCGGGTTCAATGCCAATTCCCGTATCTGAAATCTCGACTCGCACCAGTTTTGCATTGTTTTCCAAATCGTGCTCATCTGTGAGGTAGGTCCGAATGGCAATGCGCCCGCCGGATTTGGTGAACTTCATGGCGTTGCCGACCAAATTGGCTAAGACTTGCACAATCAGATCATAATTTCCAGTCACGATCGGTAAATCCGCTTCAATATCCTGAACCAATTCAATATTTTTATCCTTCGCATTCAGTTGATAGGTCCGAAGCGTTTGCTCAATCGCCGGACTGAGATCCAATGCATCCAGAGTATAAGTTCGGGACGATTCAAGACGGGTTAGATCTAAAACATCATTAACCAGTCGAGTGAGCCGATCGGTTTCACGGTTTGCGGTTTCTAGAAACTCCTGTCGTTGCGCAGGTTCAAGGGCATCACCATATTCATACAAGGTTTCAATGAATGACTTAATATTAAAGAGTGGCGTTCTCAATTCGTGGGAAACATTGCTAATAAATTGACTTTTAGCCGCATTCAATTCCGTCTCCCGCGTGATGTCCTGCACCGTCATGGCAATCCCCCGAAGATTCTCTTTAGTTCCATCGAGGACTGTATTCAACAAAATCCGAATGGTGCAATAGATTGGCTCCGGCAGCGTAATGGTAAACTCGGCCCCTTCTTTCAGTTCTCCACGAATAATTTGATACAACGGACGGGTGAGTTCGGATTGGACAGCCGTGGGGAGGGCATAGAGGGCATTTTCACCTTCGATCGACCCATCCCAACCAAAAATTCGCTTGGCAGTCGAGTTGGCTAGCAAAATTTGAAAATCCGTATCCAGGAGAATCGCGCCATCTGCGATCGTGGACACCAGGGTTTCGAGCTTGGCTTTTTCGGAGGTTAGTTCATCAATATTTTGTTCTTGATAACGTTCTAGTCGCTCGGCCATTTCATTGAAACTAGACATTAGCCCCAGAAATTCCCCCCCCAAGGGCAAATCAACCCGCTGCTGAAAATTTCCCTTAGCGATATTCTTCACACCATTCAACAATTCGCGAATCGGTTTAGTAATGGTCAAGGCATTGAATACTGCACCTAAAATCACCATGGCCCAAATCGACACAAATACGGCGGTGGTCACATCACGGGTGAGATTTGACGAGGAGATGGTGGCTGGATTCGGATTGGTGCCGATCGCCAAAACGCCCAAATACTTCCCTTCATATAGCAATGGCACAAAAACATCCGTCACTTCACCGTCGGGGGTAAGATGTTGTCGAACCATGGGCAAGTCCATGCGCTCAGAGAAATCTTCGGGAAGT
>JANXNM010000522.1 GCA_025354065.1 Synechococcales cyanobacterium 340R_concoct_173_sub
GTCCAAGCCGGAGGTCTGGTTTGTTTTTTAGGGGGCAACACTTCTAACAGGAGTGGTTCTAGAATTTCCCATTCGTCGTCGGTTAAACTGCTGGAATAGGTCATAGCGCTGGAGTTCGTGACTTTTTGATATTTACTTTACTATACTCTATGATGTCAAATGGGTTCTATACAGCTTCAACAAATCAACAGAATATTTAGAGAAAGCCTTGAATGGCTGGAAAAAACTAAATGATAAAGTCATGGAAGCCAATGCGCTCCAGCTTTTAGGCAGTCTCTATGCAGGCGCGATCGGAAATGATGGTAAAACTTGGTGTGATCAGGGAATTGGGTATTTAGAGCAAAGTGTTGAAATACTGCAAAAATTAAAAAATCAGTCAGCGGAAGCGGAAGCCTTAGGAACCTTATCCTATTGCTACGAGGATAGGGCGCAACACCAGAAGGCGATCAAAACTCAGGAACAGGGATTAGTCACTGCCCAACGGATTCAGAATCGTCGGCAAGAAGGGTTGGGCTTAGTCCGGTTGGCTAAATCCTATCGATCGCTAGGAAATTTTGCTAAGGCCGAGCAGCTGGCAAAACAAGGCGTTGCTATTTTAGGCGAGGCTCAAGATTATAAATGGGAAGTCTATGGGCTGGATGAACTCACGCGTATCTATATTGCTTTAGGCCAAGATCGTCCGGCGATCGAGGCACAGACCAGAAGAATTACATTGGCATATAAGTACGATGTTCGGCTGGTGAATTATGGCTTCAATTCCGTTATGGTTAGTATTGAGCAAGCGAAGAAATTCGATTTTCTGACCTATCGGGACAGAGAAGATAAACGAATCCGTAATCAGTTAACACAACGGGGATTTTCCCCAAGTCTCGTGGATTTACTGGGGCCAAAAGCTACTCATCCGAATCAACCGGGATTCTTTGCTCCGGCTCAATTGAGGGGAAAGATCCGCGATAGTTTGACGGTCTTAGGGGATGCTTACACAGCGGTAAACAAATACCCTCAGGCGGCGGAATTTTATCGATCGGCCCTGAGCGACGATATTGAAAAAGGAAATAGCGTGGGTTTCATTGACATCGACCTGCTAACTAAGCTGGGCAATACTTTTATGAGTATGAATCGATGGAAAGAGGCCGAATCCTATTTACGTCTTGCATTGAAATATGGTGAGGAGTTCCGGAGGGAGTTGGGTTACGGCAAAGGCTCTGCAACAAAGAAGTGGTCGGATGCGGATCGGATCTTTTTGGCTGAACGTAAAGTCAAAGGATTCCGTAATCTTCAGCAAGTCTTAGTCGGCCAAAACCGTAGCAATGAAGCTTTGGAAGTTTCAGAAGAAGCCCGTGCTCGCACGTTCGTTGAACTGTTAGCGGCGAGAACAACGGATCGCCCCTTAGGCAAAGATTTAAAGGATTTACCCCCGGCGCCGAAACTGGATGCCATGCGTCAAATAGCCAAGACGCAGAATGCGACCTTAGTGCAATATTCAATCGTGGATGATAATTTGCTCTATACGTGGGTGATTAAGCCGACGGGAGAAATTAGTTTTCGATCGACTCTCCTTGGTCGTGATCAATCTCTCTCTGGGTTAGTCGCCACAAGTCGGACTGAAATTGGGGCGCGTGGTTGGGGGGCGCATAAAACAACCCGCCAAGTACCGCCTGCGATCGCCTCACCTTCACCATTAGATACCTCGGATCCTCTTACTCAGTTATATCAATTACTAATCGCCCCGATCGCGACAGAATTACCCCAAGATCCGAGCCAGTCAGTAATTTTCTTGCCTCAGGGAGAATTATTTATGGTGCCTTTTGCTGCGCTTCTTGATGCTGAAGGGCAATACCTGATTGAGCGCCATACCATTTCCACAGCTCCTTCTGTTCAAACTCTGGAGTTTACTCAAGTCTTGGCCAAACGCGTTGTATCTCTGGGAGGTGCGCTAGTTGTGGGTGATCCCGATATGCCGGAATATAATGGCACTCGCTTATTGAAATTAGACGGGGCACGCCAAGAAGCGATCGATGTTGGCAAGCTGTTGAATACGGCTCCATTGTTAGGGGAGCAAGCCACTAAAAAAAATGTCTTGGAACAAATGCAGTCAGCTAGTGTGTTGCACTTTGCGACCCATGGATTATTGGATACGATCGAAGGGGATGTACCGGGGGCGATCGCACTTACCCCGAGTGGCATGGATAATGGGTTCCTAACGTCAGGCGAAATTTTTGATTTAAAGCTCAAGGCTAATTTGGTTGTGTTAAGTGCTTGTGACACTGGTAGAGGCAAAATTACGGGAGATGGTGTGTTAGGACTATCTCGATCGTTTGTGGCTGCAGGAGTACCCAGTGCGGTAGTCTCCCTTTGGGCTGTGGGCGATCATTCAACTTTGACCTTAATGAATCACTTTTATCGCAATCTCGGAATCAGTTCTAATAAAGCACTAGCTTTGCGCCAAGCGATGTTGAGCACAATGAAGCAGTATCCAAATCCGATCGATTGGGCTGCTTTTACGTTGGTGGGGGAGCGTTAGCGCTGTTGCTCCTCACTATTGTTTTCAGACCATCGCCTGACTGAATCTCGCCTAACTGAATCTTTTCCCCTAAAATGCAAAATCTAAACTAAAGCATTCTCCAATGCCAAACGTTGTTCAGCATTGCGTAAGAAATAACCATTCATCATTGCAGTTGCTAACAGTTGACCGAGTTGTTCTCGGGTCGTTGAGATCGTCACATCAAACCCTTCTCTAGGCAATCCACCCAATAGCCCACCTATATTACGCTCCATCACCTGAATGACATCTTGTGAGCCGGGTTGCGACAGTTGTGCGATCGTTTCTGGCTGTAATGTTTGAACGTATTGCCAAAGTTGGCCAGATTCATTGTTGTTGAATTCAGAGATATTGATTGCATTATGCACAATTAGTACCTTAGGGGGTGAAATTACGTTGAATTGATTCATCTCGATGAAGACAATCTAACAATGCTTCGGGCGACTCGCCAGTGAGTGGAACCGAACTCGAAAAGGAGAGACTTCCTGACTCTATCTCCCGGAACTTACCGGAACTTAATAAGGCTTGTACCCAATCAATCTGAGCTTCGATATTCCCATAATTGCTGGGACATTACATCCAAACCCTATCAGCAGACATCATAAACGATCGTCCATCTAGGCCCAATCGCTCCATGATGGCATCCATTAAATAGGCCGATCGGGACAATGGCGATCGATTTTATAAATTTCTGCATTTTGTCTGCACTTTGATTGGAGCGCAGGTGATCAAGATGAAAAACTTCCATGAATGAGGTTAAGATTATTGCTTTTAATTCTCAATTGATAATCATTAGGCTAGGGTTAGACTTCTGAAGATCACAAGTCTTTACTTGGATTGTTTTGTAGGGGCGATCGTTTAGATATTTTTCTTAAAATTAAATATTATAATTGTTCCTAGCCGTCATCCGATGGAGACGAACTGTCGCTTATTATGTTTAAAAAGCGGGTAGAGAGAATCGAACTCTCAACTAAAGCTTGGGAAGCTTTCGTTTTACCACTAAACTATACCCGCCCATTTCGAGACTAATCATAACGCATAGTGCTATTCTTTGCCTATAACCCTTCAGCAATTTCATGT
>JANXNM010000543.1 GCA_025354065.1 Synechococcales cyanobacterium 340R_concoct_173_sub
CACATCTTTTGCATAGCACCAGTCTCTCACCGCATCAATATTTCCCAACTTTAACTCCGTCGCCAATCCCAGCTTAATCATCGCCGCTGTTCGAGTAATCTTGCGAAACACAAACTCCGCCCCACGACGGGGAGACTCGTGGGTGTAAGTAATCCCGCAGCAAGCGTAGAGATTGTACTGAGTGCGATAGTTGATGGTCATCCAATGGGCATAGGCTTTGGCCACACCGTAAGGATTTCGCGGACGGAAAGCGGTGCGCTCATTTTGGGGCGATTCGTCGGGTTGACCGAAAACCTCGCTGCTGGAGGCTTGATAAAACCGCGCATCAGGTTTACAGCGCCGAATCGATTCGAGGAGCCGCGAAACACCAAGAGCGGTATATTCTGCCGTCAGTGCGGGCTGAGTCCAGGAAAGAGGGACATAGCTCTGAGAGGCGAGGTTATAGATTTCATCAGGCTGAGACTCGGTAATCACATCCATGAGTGAGGATTGATCGAGTAAATCGCCTGACATAATGTGAAGTTTTTTCCCTAAGTGGGAAACTCGTTGGAGATTACTGGAACTCGATCGGCGAACTAACCCAAAGACGTCATAGCCTTTTTCAACCAGGAGTTCAGCCAAATAGGATCCGTCTTGTCCGGTCAAGCCCGTGATGAGTGCGCGTTTTGTCATAATAAAAATAATAGATCAATCTAGTTAATTAACTCTAGGCTAGTCTAAAGCACGCCGCCACGATCGGTACGAGACTTTAACTTAGCCTTATAAATTTAAGCTAGACACATAAAATGCTAGTTCCAGAATTAAGGAATCCAGCATTTTACTTGCAGAATGTATTTTCAGAACTTAAACAAAGATGGGGAGTCGGCGTAATTTAATTGCCACTCACATCCAAGACCTTAGCCACACTCAAAACATCCTTATCGCCACGCCCAGAGCAATTTAACACCACCGTGGGGCTGCCTTCGAGTTGAGGACAGAGGGTTTCGAGGTAAGCGATCGCATGGGATGTTTCTAGGGCTGGAATAATGCCCTCAATCCGAGAGAGTCGCTGGAATGCGTCTAGTGCCTGCTGATCGGTCACAGCATAATATTCAGCGCGTCCGACTTCCATCAGGTAACTGTGTTCAGGTCCAACACCGGGATAATCTAGGCCCGCACTAATGGAATGGGGTTCAATCACCTGGCCGTCGTCATCCTGAAGCAAATAACTCAT
>JANXNM010000187.1 GCA_025354065.1 Synechococcales cyanobacterium 340R_concoct_173_sub
AACGATCGGCTAACCACCAAACCTTAAAGAACAAGGCAGAGGCTAAAAATGAATATCACACGAGTGGAACGCGACGGCGTGGAATTTTTCACGATCGATGCCACCGGAGAGTCAGGAATGTCTGAAATTGGACTGGCTCGAATCTGCGGTGTTACTAGGCAAGCAGTAAGCTTAGTTCTCCGTGATTTGATTGCAAGCAAAACCGATCAAAATCAGCCAGAACCTATGCAGCATAAGGATATTTGGTTGCAAGCAAAAGGCGTTCCTACGATTGAAAAAAGTAAAATTCGTAACCTCTCAATTGTCCGTGCCGAAGTCTGTGCCCAGGTCGTCAAACACTACGCTTTTCACTCCAGACACAAAACCCCAGAAGCAATGTTTGCACTTGAGAAGTTTGCTGCTTTGGGGATTACAGCCTGGATCCAAGAAGTAACCCATTGGCACGGCAACCCAGTTCCTAGAAACGGCATTGTGGTCGATTACGACACCCTTGATACGTTAATTGAAAGCAAACTCGACGGCACTTCCTATCGTGTTTTCTTCGTTCTACAAAAAGCGCTGCGACTCCGAATGCAACTGAGCGCCGACGAAATCATGCAACGGGCCAACATTTCCAGGTCCGCCTATCGCAACGCGGTCACCAAACTCAGCGAAATCAAACTGCTTCCCGACTGGATCACCATCCAACGAAAAGCACACCCCGAGCGGGACGTAAGAGACAGACTTCAATCCCAACTCGGCGGCAAAGTCGAAGCCTATACAAAATATGGATTAATCGATTTGCTAACTGAAACCGAACTGATTGAGATTAAAACCGTCGATCGTTGGAAAGATGCAATCGGTCACATTCTCGCCAAAAGTAACAAATACCCAACCCACGCCAAACGCCTACACCTATTCGGTCCCAAAGATCCAATTTTGGAAACGATCGAGGAAGTCTGTACCCCACACAGCATCCGCGTCACCTTTGAAAAAGTCGATCTTCCCAAAGCCCGACTGATAACAGGAACTAAGAATTAGACGCAAATCTCAACTCGGCCCCTAGCTCCATTGACAAGAGAGTTAGGGGAATTGCTACCAGCCAAATAACGCCGGAACTGGATTCGATTCAACGATCGGATTCTCAATTTCTGGCGCATCCCCAATTCGAGTTTCCGTGCAAAACGTCGCCGTACTAAACCCACCAAACCGCTTCACCGTACTCGTTCTCACCCTTGTATAGTCATTCGCAAACCAAAACCGTTCCCGAGAACTCATCGTCTCGTACTCCGTAATCAACACCAACCCATCCTCCTCATCCATCTCATAACGCCCCACCACCGG
>JANXNM010000587.1 GCA_025354065.1 Synechococcales cyanobacterium 340R_concoct_173_sub
AAACCTAACACTAGACTGCGTTTCATCACCAGCGATCGACCCTTCACAGCACCCATAATCCGACTCTCTAATGCTCTGGCTGATTTAATCTACGGTACTTTGGTCGAGATAGCGGGGTATCTCCATGAAGGAGAATCCTACAGAACTTACGTGCAAAAATCAAGGCTGCAAATTTGTCTGAGTTCCTCTATCCATCATTGCATCCGTCAGAGTTAGCCGAACCCCAAAGACCTGCTCAAATGCTCGCATCACAATTGGCCTTACCTGTGCCACGGTAATTCCCGGAATCCACTGAACCAAACTGCCGACAGGTCGTCCCACAATCCCACAAGGCACAATCCGCTCAAATCCTTCCATGTCCGGGCATACATTCAGAGCAAATCCGTGCATCGTAATCCATCGGCTTACCTTAATCCCGATCGCCGCCACCTTAAATCCATCAATCCAAACGCCAGTCAGTCCCTCAACTCGCACGCCGCTTAGTCCATAATGGGCAACTGTCCGAATCACCACCTCCTCAAGTTGTCGCAAATACCAATGCAAATCGGGACGGTAATGCTGCAAATTCAAAATCGGGTAGCCCACCAATTGCCCCGGTGTATGGTAAGTCACCTCGCCGCCCCGCTCAATTCGATGCAACTCATACTCTCCTGGTTCAAACCGGACAAAACTTGAGTCTGAGGCTTGACCTAAGGTATACACCGATGGATGCTCTAAAAGACATAGTAAATCAGGCAAATTAGGCGACTGCTTACGATCGTTTACCCATTGTTTTTGCCAGTCCCACGCCATCTTATACGGAACCAAACCGCGATCGATTAAATCACAAACCCGAGACCCATCCGCCATTTAATCCACCACTATTTCCCAAATGCCTTTAAAGTATAGATAGAAAGTATGGCTAATGTTCAAACAAGTCAAACAAATCAATGGTTTATACCTCAACTCAATCTTTAAATGTTGAAGAATTTCTAGTTCGCTATGGAGATAATCCGCGTTACGAATTAGCCGATGGAGAATTGATTGATATGGAGCCAACAGGACCACACGAATTGGTGTCGGGCAAAATTAGTACTCGTCTTGGCAGTGAAATCGATCGTTTAGAGTTACCTTGGTTTGTGCCTAAAAGCTGTATGCTTCAACCATTTAACACGATTGCTACGGCAAGACGACCGGACGTGATTGTGTTGGATGAAATGGCATTGTTAGAGGAACCGTTTTGGGCATCTGAACCCGTTATTACTCGGAGCCGATCGGTCAAGCTTGTGGTGGAAGTCGTCAGTACCAATTGGGAAAATGATTATGCCCGAAAGGTTGAAGAATATGCGCTGTTTGGGATCCCGGAATATTGGATTGTTGACTTTCGTGGACTGGGGGGCGTTATCTATATTGGACGACCAAAGCAACCGACGATTACAGTTTGTACCTTGATAAATGAAGACTATCATCAGCGGCAATTTCGTCTAACGGATGCCATCGTCTCTAATTTATTCCCCGAACTTCACGTCACCCTGCAAGACCTCATGCCACGCAGCTTTTAATTTCGGCCCGCTACAGTTAGATCATAGTTCAAGGATTGCACGAAAAAATTACTACATCTGGTGCCCGATCGGTTAAATTTGTCTTACACTGTCGATCGAAACCCTGTCGCTAGATATCTGTACTGTGAATTTCCCCAACCCGTCCCGATTCACTCACTTTCCGGCCCCAGTGGACCTGCGAGATCTTGCCTCTCATCCGTTACAGGCAGGCTATTTGTTTCAAAGTCCCGGCTGTCTGTTTACTTACCGCGTCATCGGGCCTTGCTGTCGGCTATACGATCGTGAGCAGCTTCCTTACCCTTGTTGTCGGATAGAATGGCGCGGTAAGGAACCCAGTTGGCGGCGGATTGGCAATCGGTTTACTCCCGATATGGGAACGAAAAATAGTCCATCCTATAGTGTCGAAATAGTGGGCCAAGAGAACCGCGATCCGATAATTCTGACGCTTAACCCGATTAA
>JANXNM010000705.1 GCA_025354065.1 Synechococcales cyanobacterium 340R_concoct_173_sub
GCTCGGATTCGATTTGCTGCTGTTGGGCGGCTTTTGCAATATCAGGAGTGCGGACGATCGCCTCCCAGGCTTTTTCGGTGAATTGGTCAGGGCTGTTGGGTTGCATGAGGACGATCTCCCTACTTCTATCGGTCTCCTTAATATTGTAGAGAATCACGGAGATGTAGAGCGATCGGGCGACCGAAACGTGACAATACTGGTTGCCGTAATTTATTCGGGGTTGAAGGGGCCATGGGCGATCGGTGGCGGAAAAATTAGCCTAGAGTCGGTACTCTTTCATCGGTAGAGTTTTGTCGAGGTCTTCGTAGAGTTCAACGACTGCGGCTAGGGTATCACGGACATTATCCAGCGCTTCTGCGACGGTTTCGCCTTCGGTAAGCAGTTCGGGAACCATGGGTGAGGTTACAACAAAGCCGCCTTCGGGGTGGGGAGAGAGGAGGAGCGGGAGTTTGTACAGCATGATTGATCGGGAAAGTGGACAAGGGATAGGTCTATGGTATTGCATTTGTTGTAGGTCCGTGATCGGGTAATGGAACAATGCTTTGGTGATTTTCAGTTCAGCCTGAAGTCGTTATAATCGAGGAGATAGGTATCGTAGAATTATGGATATTGCGTATCGGCTGGGTGGATTTGAGTTTGAATGGAATGCTGACAAAGCCGAAGCAAATACTATTAAACATGGTGTGAGCTTTGAGGAAGCAGCAGAAATTTTTCTTGATCCGTTCTGTACCTTTGGGGAAGCTAGCGATGTGTATGAACTGCGGGACTATGCGATCGGATATTCTTACCGCCAACGTCTGATGTTTGTGGTGCATATCGAGCGTGGGGATAAGATTCGGATTATTTCGGCTAGATTAACGACCCCGACGGAAAGGAGAAGCTATGAGTAGGCATGATGTTGATGGTGAACAGGTCGAAATCCGTTGGCGGAAAGCGGAGTCTGAATCAGTAGCGATCGAATTGCCGAAGACTGCGATCGCGTCTTTGGAGAAGGTTGCACAAAATAAAGATATGTCTGTGAATGCGTTACTCAAGTTCTACATTGGTCGGGGCTTGCGGCAGGATTTGAGTGATCTGTCGGCGAATCAGCTTTTGGATGCGGTGGCGGAGGTGTTGAATGAGCGCTTGGGTTCGCAAGCAGATACGGATGAGGTGATGCGGGCGATTCGTCAAAAGTCAGCACAGATTGTCATGCCTGCGATCGCTGAGGCTACCCGATCGTTGTCGGAAGGATTAGCCTAATTCTGATGTTCTCATCACCGATCAATTTTATAGGAATTCTTTTAAACTCTCTGCAACATTTTTGAGGAGGCAGTGCAAGTCCATCGATTTCTATGTCAAAATGAAGTAGTAAACTACGATTTTCGATCTAGCTTTGAGTTCTTCTTCAAATATCCCTACGTTAATCAATCACACAACAGTTCAACAGGAGGAATTTAGTTATGCCTTCATTAATACGATCGTAGCTGCCGCAGGTTATTCTGTTCATCTTAAAAGCCGAAGTATGGATAACTCAGGTATTGATATTGGAGTTGAAGTTCCTGGAGAATTAGGTCGGGTGCTATCGCCTAGTTTTAATGCTCAGGTTAAATGTACTACTCAAACTCAATACGTAAAAGAAACGCATATCAAGTATCCCTTAAAAACGGAAAACTATAAACGGCTGATACATCCCTCTCCGAGCGTTCCTCAACTCCTAATTCTTGTTTTCGTTCCTAGAGATGTATCAGAATGGTTAAAATCAACCGAAAAAAACCTTATTATTCAAAAAGCTGCCTACTGGATGTCACTTCGAGGAAGTCAAGATACCCCTAACACAGGCAGTATTACTATTGATATTCCTCGCACACATCTTTTGACACCTCAATCTCTTCAACAGCTAATGCAGTGTATTGCGGCTAAAAAACTATGAATTTTCCTTCTATTTCACTAGAAAAATTCAATGCGCTTGAACCGCAGACTGTCGCAAACTATCTGCGTGATAGTCATTGGAGAGAAAATGAGGTTGTCGAACACCTTCATTCAATTTGGAGGCTGAATACTGTATCGGATGGTGAGTACGTTCTCCTATTGCCATTGAATCCAGAGATTCCAGATTTCTCATATCGAATGTCTGATGTTGTTCGAGTCTTAGCTAGTGTTGAAAAACGTCCTGAAGCTGAACTATTTAACGATCTTTCCAGCGCTGCACAGATTGCTAGAGAAAAAGGTCGTGAAATTCTCAATATGCATCTTTATTTTCCTGCGAAAAGTGTTAATCCAGAAGCTCCAGTTAAAAAGCTAGGCAAGCTGCTTATTTCACTTCAAGATACTCTTGACGCTATTGGTCAATTTGAAAGTGGATGTGCAACACCTCTAGGAAAAATATCTCAAGAGATTACAGATAAAACGGGTATGGATGTTATCGGAATTTTTAAGGGATCTTTTGGTGTTCGATTTGCTTCTAGTCCAAAGAGTGAGCAGCTTGATCTCTGGGAACCATCACTTGCTGAAATTGTTATTGATGATTTTATTACACTTCTAAATAGTAGTAGTGATGAACAAAAACTCAAGGAACTTACTGCTAAATTACAGCAGAGATCTGTTTCGCGCTATCGTCAGTTTCTCTTAGCACTTACCCATTCTGAAGCTGATCTCCGCGTAGAGTGGGGATCTCCGAACCAGGAGAAAGGCGGGACCGCTCAATTATCCTGTTGGGATGCATGGAGGGCGATCGCCATTTGTGATGAAGTTGAAATCACAGAACCAGAGAATCTGAGCATTATTGGTGAGTTATTGGCAGTCAACAGTGAACAAAAAACATTCAGAATACGTGATCGTCATGAAGGAAATATCTATTTTGGTAAAATTACTGATGCAGTATTCGATAGTGGAGTAGACCTTGTTGTTGTTAAACCGCCCCGAACTTATACTGCACTGATTCAGCAAACTTTGGAAGAGAGACCAGCAACGGGGGAGGCTATCTTGAAGTCCAAATTACTCAATCTTGAGCCTGTACAAACTACTTTTTCATCTATGAATCATGCGATCGTAAAACCATGAGAGCCATAGAAGTCACAGGCAGCGTTAACGAAAACGGATTTATTGCACTTGATGAACCGATCGTCATCACCAAGCCACGACGTTTTCGAGGAATTCTACTACTCCCCGACACAGACATCACTGAGGAATGGTCGCCCACTGGGATCGATGCTTCCCTTCGAGAATATTTGGATGATCCAGAAGAAGACATTTACACCTTAGAGGACGGCGAACCGATCGAAACTTCGTCATAAAATCCATCCCTAAAATTCCATTAAAAATCGGATTAAACTTCAAAATCGAAATGATCAGCGATCACACTTTGGGGAGGAGGGACGAGCGATCGAGTGCCATATATAATAAAGGCTAACACCACAAGGAGTTGAATAGATGACAGCAACCGCAATCGATATTCTAAATTCGATCGACAACCTTCCCGCCCCCGAACAACATCAGCTTGTCCTAG
>JANXNM010000709.1 GCA_025354065.1 Synechococcales cyanobacterium 340R_concoct_173_sub
GGTGGAATTCAAGAGATAACGGTTAATGCTTCTGAATCGGAGGCGTTGATTGGAATGAGTTTGTTGGATGGATACAAGATTGACATTGAAGTTCGTTCTGGTGGTGAGGTTAGACTTGCGATGATGTGAAAAGTCGATCGCACAAATCCAAAAGCTCTGCGATCGCCTTACAGTAGGGGAAACATCCGACCTAATCATTTAGTGGGGCGATCGACTTGGTACCGGATGAGGATTTGATATTTATAATTTATTAATGGCAATTTAAGGGCGATCGGCTGTTAAAATATTTTTTATAGTTTATGGATTGAACAATTCAGCAGAATACTAAATGGCAGAAAAAGTCGCAATCTTTCTGGATGTCGAAAATTTATCAGGTTGGCTGAAAGCAGATGGTGGAGAGGCGTTATTGGAACGCGCCAGCGAGTTAGGGCGTGTAGTTGTTCGTCGAGCCTATGGAGATTTCAGTATTTCATCAGTCAGTGTACGTCAGCCAGAACTGAATTTACTCGGTTTTGAGTTTGTCCACGTTTATCATCCAGTAAAAGGTAAAAACTCAGCTGATATTCAAATTGTTGTCGATGTTATGGAATATTTAGCCCGTATCCCCGACTTGGAATGGATTGTTCTCGCTACAGGAGATTCAGATTTTTCGCCTTTGTTTAGACGGTTAAGAGAACTGGGTAAGTCTGTAGTGGGGGTTGGACCCAGATCAGCACTTAGTGAAGCTGTCAAAAAGTCTTGCAACCGTTTTATTTACATTGATGAAGAATCTACATCCGACAGTCAATCCGGTTCCTTAAAGACCATTCAATTACGTGAAGACGCACTAGACTTACTAGAGCGTGTACTTGATAAATTCCCTGATGGCATTGGTCTTTCGGCATTGAAGAGTGAAATGCTTGAACTTGATTCAGCATTTGACGAGCAGAATCTAGGATTCTCTGGATTCATGAAATTCCTCGATAGTGCCCCTGAAATGGTTAGCATATATCAAGTCAAACAAGCTTGGCACGCCAAAGCAATAGAAACAGAAAAAGTGGACAGTGAAACATCATTTAACAGTAGTGAGAAAGAATCTACCCTAGCAAAACCTACCTCCGATCTCTATAGACGCTTTCTACGTAAAAGTGGTTGGCGATCGTGTGAGTCATCTTTTTTATGGGATTCTTTAACTAAGCTTAAAATACGTTTTCCAGATAGTTTTACAAAAAGTGAAGAATTTGAGTATTTAATTGAAGCATTTGGGCATAATAGGACTCGTGGAGAGTTGCGAGCTGCCATTTACATTCTCTACAAAGCAGGCTTCGTGTTACAACAGCAGCACCAGCAAAAACAGGATGATGAGCCTAGCTTGACGGCTTTTCTGCCCATATCTGAGCGAGTGATGTCAAAGAAGGTAGATGCTGTAATGGCTCATCGCCTAGTTCATGTTAGTAAATTTAATAATGTGCCTTTTATTCCTGAACTTGTCATTCCCCTATTGAATAACTCATATACTCAGGAACAGTTCAAGGTATTTATTAAAAATGCCCAAAGTCATTAAATATTAAGCCTCTAAATTAGACAATAAAGACAGGACAAAAAATCTGATACAGCAGATTTTAGAAATCTGTTGGTACTGAATTAAGCTTAGATGAATTTGAAATTATCGTTCGCCCCTCTTAGCATTCACCCAATTATTCCAATAAATCCGATCGAAACCCGCCAAAATCCAGACAACAAATCCTATCCTATTTTCCATTTACAATCTGAAGAACCCATCTTCCCACTCGTGCGATCGTACAATACAAATAGAAGACCCGCCTAAGGAACTCCCATGCGATCACCTTTCCCAGGAATGGACCCTTACCTCGAAGACCCCATTTTTTGGTCTGAATTTCATAGCCGTCTGATCATGACCATCTCCACCAGTCTGCTCCCCCAACTTCTCCCGCATTACTACATCGGCATCGAAACACGCACCTATCTAGACGGGACAGACGAAGCCTTACTCATTGGCATTCCTGATGCCGTCATTCTCGCGACCAAAAATGCCCCATCCCCTAAACCATCCAGAATATCCACGGCCACACAAGTCAGACCTCAACAGGTTCAAATTCCACTGCCAAGACCGATCGAAATCAAAGAACGCTACTTAGAAGTTCGAGAAGCAGAAACCAATGCAGTCATCACCGTTATTGAAGTCCTTTCTCCAAGCAACAAACGCAAAGGTAAAGGCCGATCGGACTACGAAGCCAAACGGCATAAAGTCCTCCATACCGACTCCCATCTGATCGAAATCGACCTACTCCGATCGGACGGACCCATCACCATGAGCGGCGCAATGCCCCTGGATTATCATGTCCTCGTCAGCCGATCGCCCGATCGCCCCACCGCAGACCTCTATGCCTTCAAACTCCAAGAACCCATCCCCACGTTTCCCCTTCCGCTGCGAGAAGTAGATGAAACAATTGACTTCGATCTCCAAGCCATTGTCAATAAGACCTATGCAGAAGGAGCCTACAGCATCCGTCTCAATTACCAGAACCCCGTCCCGCCTCCAGCTCTCTCTGAAACCGATCGTCTTTGGGTTCAAGAATTATTAAAGTAAAGATTCATGCCGGGGAAAAGATTTTGTATGAGTCCGAGTTGGAATATGAGTTATGCCATCTTGTTCAGGAGGTCGGCGATCGGAGCGGGAATTGGAGAATCGTATTGATCAACTTGATCAACCGAAAATTACAACGATCGTAATTCTTTTAAATCGCCAATCATCTTTTCTGTCCATAACCAATTATTGATAATTGATTTTTCAGTGAAATCATTAGGTCTAGCTTTGAATGCACGATCGCGCAATTTAATGGCCTCAGCTTTAAGACTCTGGGC
>JANXNM010000759.1 GCA_025354065.1 Synechococcales cyanobacterium 340R_concoct_173_sub
GAAATTTATACTGGTTTTGCGGCGGGTTTTGGGGTTGAACGATTGGCGATGGTGATGCATCAAATTGATGATATCCGTCGGTTATATACCAGTGATTTGCGATTCTTGAAGCAGTTCTAGAATTTAGAGGGCGTTTTAGAAATAGTCTCGATCGCGATACCATTTCACTGCTAATTCGATTGCTATGTTTAAATCTGTTTGAGGTAAGCCAAGGTGAGTGATTGCTTTGGCTGAGTTGTAATACATTTTTTGTTGTGACATTCGTACACTGTCTAGGGCGATCGTCGGTTGTTTTCCCAATTGCGTTAATACCTTTTCATCAATCCAGGCAGCGGCTAGTGGGATCCAGTGGGGAATTTGTAAACGCGGTGCGGGAATGCCTGTGCAATTAGATAAACGGATCAAAAAGTCTCGTAAGGTTAGATTTTGATGGCCGAGGATATATCGATCGCCTGCTATTCCTTTTTGTAATGCAAGCAAATGGCCCCAACATACATCTTCGACGGAGATGAAGTTTAATCCAGTGTCAACCGTTGCTGGCATTTGGCGACGTAAGAATCGTAATAGAATTTCTCCCGTGGGCGTAGGTTTTGCATCCCAAGGCCCGATCGGACTTGTGGGGTTAACAATGACAATATCTTGGCCTGAATTTGTAGTTGCGATCGCTTCTTGTTCGGCCCAGTATTTGGATTGTTTGTATGCACCGATTAGGTTTTCAGGTTTGGATTGGTACGATTCATCGGTGAATTCGTTTAGATTGGGATTGAGACCGATCGCTGCGACGGAGCTGGTGTATATAGTTCGCTGGATTCCGGCTTGTTTGGCAGCGGCTAGGAGATTGCGAGTGCCGATAACGTTGGATTGCTGAAGAAGATCTACATCGGATTGCCAAAGGGAATACTGAGCTGCAACATGAAACAATACATCACACCCTTCTAAGTGAAATGCTAAACGGGATGAATTCAAATCAGTATAGGCAAGTTCGACGGGAAGGGTTTTAATATGAGAAAT
>JANXNM010000823.1 GCA_025354065.1 Synechococcales cyanobacterium 340R_concoct_173_sub
AGCTATGAAAGTGATTTTCATGGCAATGAACAATATTTCAAAGAAGTGGACCATGCCTATTCGTAATTGGAAGGGCGCATTAAATCGCTTCGCAATTGAATTTGAAGGGAGGTTCCCAATGTAAGAAATAATGATTTGACACAAACTACTTTACAAACCCCAAAATCTCCAGGTTGAAAGATCTGTTCTAAATTCCGGCTTCCCTGAACAACCCGTAAAATGTCTACAGCCTCATCGTTTACACGATAAAAGATCAAATACTTCTCGTAATTCAAATTTCGTATGCCTGTCGCCAGATCATCCCGTCGCCGACCTATTGATGGAAACTGAGTCAGCCAACTGATTTTTGCAGTTACCCCTTGTAAAAATCGATCGCTACTGTCCAACCCGATCGGCAAGATCATCTGCGATCGACGCCATATCTCGACTTGCCGCAGGCGTAATATTAAATCTCATCATTCCCCATAGCGTTGATGAATCCGTTGACGAATCGCCTCCACTTCAGTATGAAAATCCAGAAGCTCTCCACGATCGGCTTGCTCTAAACCGATCAAAACTTCCTGCTTCAACCGATCGTGACTCATCTCTACTTCAACCTCATCCTGTGCCAAAATATAACTCAGCCCCGCCATCACGACATCTTCGATCGAGCCATACGTCCCATTCTCAACCTGACGTTTCACCAACAATTCCACCTCAAGCGGCAAAGAAATCACCATAGAAATAACTCCAAAGACTCCCTCTACAGTTTAACGCACTAACGAATACCCAGCAGCATTGAGTCTTTGTGAAAAGCGACGTGAAGCTCCAATGCATCCTGAAACCAACGATCAGCCGTATCAGGAAGTTCTAATCGTCCACGTTGATTCGCCAATGCAATTTCATAACAGGACAACGGCGAGATACCAACCTGATCTGCACCTTCGATTTGATCTAACCAATGCTCTGGAATGCGATCGAAATTCCCATTGACATACCACAGCCAAATATGGGTATCGAGAAGAATCACTTCAGACATTCCCAATCCTCTTCATCAAC
>JANXNM010000871.1 GCA_025354065.1 Synechococcales cyanobacterium 340R_concoct_173_sub
GTACGACTTTTATGGTAGACATCTCCTACTAAATTTCTCCGGCTGCGAAGCTGATATGAATGATATGGAGATGATTCGTCAGGATTTGGTAGACGCGGTAAACGCGATCGGTGCCACAATCCTCTCCCAAATGGAGCATCAGTTCACGCCTATGGGTGTGTCTGTTGTCCTCCTACTCTCCGAATCCCACGCCAGTATTCACACGTATCCTGAACAACAGGCGTGTTTCCTGGACATTTTCACCTGTGGCGACACAATTTTTGTCGAACCATTTGGTGACATTCTCCAAGAGCGTTGGAAACCTCGTTGGGTGACAAAGCAGATGCATGAGCGATGCGATCCGACCCAACTAACCGTACCATCTGCCTACAGCCTTTCGGCAAGGGGCGAGGTTGCAATGGCGAGGTAGGAACTCGTTGATCGTGCCTTGAAGGGAAAGACCCAAATCTGTTAGAGAACGCGGGCAGGTACGATCGACTAGTGCCAGACTAGTCAAAAAACAGACGCACATTCAGTGGGAGATGTAGTTCTTGGCACACCTAGTCCAAACTACGTCTCCCATTATTTATTTGACTATGATTTATTTCTTTTCCATTATTTATTTAATGAGGATGAATCACGCTATCGTTATCACCCGTAGACACAGTAGGCACAGTAGAGAGGGCTATGGAATTTACCTCATGGTTAGTGGATCAATGCAGTCCAGATGAGATCCACATGTTTAAACGCAGTGGAAAAATCTTGGCTCAACAAACTCAGTTTCAAGAGCTACAGTATGTCGAAACTGAAACCTATGGGGGCGTGTTGGTTTTAGATGGTGCCGTTCAGTCGGCTGAGACCGATGAATATGTCTATCACGAGGCGTTGGTTCATCCGGCGATGATTGCTCACCCTCATCCCAAATCTGTCTTAATTTTAGGCGGCGGAGAAGGCGCAACATTACGAGAAGTACTGAAGTATCCGACCGTTGAACGAGCGGTGATGGTGGATTTAGACGGCGAACTTGTAGAATTCTGCAAACTACACCTCACCTCTTGGCATCAAGGCGCTTTTGACGATCCCCGTGTAGAGTTGCGCCATGAAGATGGTCGGGCCTATCTAGAAAATACTCAAGAGCAATTCGATGTAATTATTTTTGATATTACGGATGGGATCCCAGAGGGTCCGGCTATGGGCCTGTATACTCGCGAGTTTCATAAACTCTGCTGCGATCGCCTCACTAAAGAAGGCGTGATGGCCGTTCAGGCTTGTCGTTTGACCCTTAGCTATTGGGAAGAACATGCCGTAATTCGCGAAACTCTCGGGACAGCGTTCCCAGTAGTTCGGAGTTACATCACCTTCATTCCGTCATTTCTCGTGACTTGGGGGTTCCTGTTGGCAACCAAAGGTGTGGATCCACTACGACTTTCTGCCGATACCATTAGCAAACGGATTATGGAGCGAGGCTTAACGGATAAACTGCGGATGTACGATGAAATTGCCCATTCGGTGATGTTCTGTATGCCGAAGGAATTACGTGCGAATCTAGCGAAGCCTGCCCGAATTCTAGAAGATAGTTGAAGGAAGGCTTGGAAGACTGTGGGCTAGAGGGGTAATTCTAACTACAAAGACACTCTAGCCTTGATATGGATTACCAATACGATCGACGGATACATTGTAGGCAAACGGTAAGCGTCCAGGATTTCCACGGGACTCGGCTTCGTAACCTACTGGAACGATAACGGCGATCGCAAGGTCCGGTTCATCCTCAGCGCCAATCACCTGTTTCACATCGTCTTCAACCCAACCATTCATAAAACAAGTCGAAAGCCCTAATCCCTCTGCGGCTAATACCAAATGCGTCGCCGCAATCATGGCATTTTTTAGGGCATATTCACGCTTACGATCGCCTAGGCTCATTTGAAACTTAGGAATTGCCATTTTCAAATATTCAACCGTTTCTGGAGTCCATACGCCACGTTGAATACCCTGCTGATAGATAGGGGTAAGATCACCTTTCCAGGCGTTGGGGTCAGCGGCAAATACAAACGTTACTGGAGCTTCTAAGACTTGCTGTTGATTGTAGGCAGATTTGGCCAGTTGAGCTTTTTGAGCTTCATCCTGAATGATCACAATGCGCCAATCTTGAAGATTGTAGCTACTAGGAGCCGCAACCGTCAGTTCTAAAAGACTACGCAATACGTCAGGTTCAATATCCTGAGTTTTGAAGGATTTAATCGATCGGCGTTGCAAGATTGCAGTAGGGACATCTAAGACACGCCCCTCGGATAAAGTGGGAAACTCGGGTTGGGTCATGAACTCAGTAGACATCAATGATAAATATGGCCGTGATAGAGACAGCGCATTTACGCAGCTTAACACTGATTTTTCGGGTTGAACTGCACCTTTACGCGGATCTTTGGAATATCCTTGCAATCCAGTAGGGCAGAGATCTAAACTATCGAAATGCCTATCTGAATGACTAGGCGAGAATACTTGCATTAATTCATGGATTATCGAACAATATGCCGACCCAGACCCACTTCCCGTTGGCGATTTACCAGGCCGATTTGCCGGATGCTGCATTGAATAAAATGGGGATGCTAGAGGCAGTGCGGGATTTAGAGTCGAGTGATGATGAAAAACGCAACTTTGAAGGTCGGGCTTGGACGGGCGATATCCATGGGGTTGCATCGGTTCAGGACGATCGGCGATTTGGTTGGTTGGTGTCACAGGTAGAGACCCATACTCGGCTGTATTTGCAGGAGTTGGGGTTAGAGTTGAAGGATGTGGCGCTTTATATTCAGCGGGCTTGGCCTGTGATTTCTCGGTATGGTGAGGAAATCGGACCCCATTCTCATTTGACGGCCCATGTCAGTGCGGTGTATTACATTTCGGTTCCCTATTCAGGTTCGGATGCGGCGGGGTGTTTGGTATTTCTGAATGATGCGCGATTGAATGAGGTGTGTGCTGGGTTGGGATTGGAGAATACGGAATTATTTACGGAATGGAATGGTTTAAATCAAGACCAAGCCGCCTATGCTCCAACAGAGGGGCGGTTGCTTCTGTTTCCTGCAAAACAACGTCATGCGGTGGCGGCCAATGAAACAGGGGACGATCGGGTTTCGGTCTCGTTTGATATTGTGTTGACGGCGAAACCGAATCAGACGACGGGAAAAAGTTATGAGTTCTTGGCTCCACCACCGTCTACTTGGAAACCGTTTGGAACTGCTATTTGAATGATTTCTGAGCGTTTAAATCCATCGGAGGACCGATCGGCGCTCAGCCTATGATTTAGTTCTTGTAATCCGGTTATGCTTAAAATCTGGTTATGCTTAAAATCCAGTTATTATGAGAGGGTTGAATTCGCATCAGGTTTCATGACAGTTCCGACTCCGATTCCAGCCGCACTTGAAAAAATTGTCCAACGTTTTGCACGCGTGAATGACCCAAAGCGTAAATATGAGCAGTTGATTTTTTACTCCAAGAAAGTAGCTGCGATGCCTGATGAGGACAAAATTGACGGCAACAAAGTCATGGGTTGCGTTTCTCAGGTCTTTATTACGGCGAAATTGGATGACGGTAAGGTTCTGTTTTCTGGAGATTCTGATGCTCAATTGGTGAAGGGCTTGGTGGGTTTGTTGCTGGAAGGACTCAGTGGGCTAACTCCGAATCAGATTGTTGAATTGAAACCAGATTTCATTAAGGATACAGGGCTGGATGTGAGTTTGACACCATCACGGGCCAATGGTTTTTATAATATTTTTAAGTTGATGCAGCAGAAGGCGATCGGATTGCAATAAATCCTGGACAACCTGTGCGAATAAATTGCACGACTTGTAGAGAAAGTCCCGACTGGACTAAGAAATTCGTTTAGGGGTAGCTCTGATAAACTACTATCGAACAGGTGATTTTTGAGTTATGGGGCATCCGGTATGGATAAGGCGTTAAAGGTAGATGATGCGATCGAAATACAGGCGGGAACGATCGCTGACCCATCTCTATGCCTACCCGATTTGGATATTTCTGGTTTGGAAGAGATACAAAATCCCGAGACTTCGCCTAAAATTCAAGGTGCCATTTTGTCTGAATCAACAATCCCAATGAGTGATGTGCGGATATATGATTGGCGCTGGAATCAGAATCCTGTTTCTATTACCTATGAAGTGATAGGGAAAGGATTGCCGATTTTGTTGCTGCCCGCATTGAGTACGATTTCGACTAGAGAAGAAATGCGTCCCTTGGCTGAAAAACTATCGGCCAAATATCAAGTTTATTTTCTGGATTGGGTTGGATTTGGTGAGAGCGATCGGCCTAATGTGAAGTATGAACCGAAGATGTTTCGGATGTTGTTGCGATCGTTTGTGGAAGAGACTTTTAATGCGCCGATCGTGGTGATGGCAGCGGGTCATTCGGCGGGTTATGTGATGGATTTGGTGATGGATGATCCGAAGCCTTGGTCTTGGGTCGTGCTGTTTGCTCCGACTTGGCGTGGGCCGTTGCCGAGCATGATGGGAGATACAAAACGGAAGTTTTATAATGTAATTCATGAATTGATCCGATCGCCGATTTTGGGTCAGTTTTTGTATGCTTTGAATACGACAAAGTTCTTTTTGAAGTTCATGATGAAACGTCATGTTTATGCAAATACGGCAAATATTACAAGTGAGAAAATACGATCGAAGTGGCAAGTGACAAGGGGGAAAGGCAAACGATTGGCATCGGCGGCTTTTGTTACGGGAGCGCTTGATCCGGTGAAGTCGAGTGAGGGTTGGTTGAGTTATTTTCAGCCGATTCAGGTTCCGGTTTTGATGGTGATTGGGGAACAGATGCCGCCAAAGTCAAGGGGCGAAGATGAGGTAGTGGCACATTTTTCAGGGGTTCAGGTGGTGAGGACTCCAGGTTCGTTGAGTTTGCATGAGGAATATACCGATGAGGTGTTTGCGGAAATTGCACCATTTTTGGAAAAGTATTTGTCTAAGAAGCCTGAGAATCATAAGCCAAGGGTTTAGAGCCTAGGAGTGTGCCGACACTGATTCCGACGATTAGATACAAGCCCGATAATCCGATAAAGAGTGGGAAACTACCTCGAAATGGAAGATGAAAAATCACAGTTCCCAGCGTTAACGCTAGCAATACGTCACCCATTAATAGAATGAATAACGGAACGATCTTTGAACCTAGTATTTTCCATTCTGCCGCAGGGGTCATAAGCAATTGCTCTAGCGTTCCCGTATCTTTTTCACGTATGACGGTGACTGAAGACACGATCGTCCCAATCAACGTCAGAACAAATCCCATCACCCCAGGAACAAAGAACCAACTGCTGATCAGTCCGGGGTTGGACAGAAATGAAACTTGGGTTGCGATCGGATTCCGTTCTAATCGGCGTTCAACATCTGCCATATCCCGTTTACTCACAAATAGGAATTTACTTTGAGTGAGCAGATGCATAGGCTTTCACAAAGCGGTCATCCAAGAGATTACTCAAATCAGGAGCCTGTTTTATTAACTTGCTCTCAACCAAGAACTTACTGATTTCTTGAGCGGCAAAAGTCAGGGAGGTATTGTTATTGCCTAAGCTAAATGCTTGGAGATTATCTGCCGGGGTAAAGATTCTAGTCCCAGCATCATAGTCCTGATACTCCTTCACAGTAACACTGGCTCGTTTTGCCATGAGGGAGTATGCTTCTTCCCTGTGCTTACTGATGTAGTCCAGGGTATCAAACCAGGTATTCACCAGAGCCTGCACCTGCTCAGGATGAGTCTTAATCAACTGGCGACTGACCACTAGATGATCTGGAATAGCTCCGGGAAAATCTTTAGATGTAAAGAGTGCCTGACTTCCGGGTAGCTTCAGAGCCTGGGTTGTGAAGGGAGCGAATACACCCACCGCATCCACTTTGCCAGCAACAAATGCAGCAGCAGCGGCCCCCGTTTCCATCGGCTGAAAATCTATATCTGCCTGGGTTAGACCCGCTTTTCTCAGCCCCAATAGCAGGAGGAAATGATCTACCGTTCCTGGCTCTGCTGCGACCTTCCGTCCCTTCAAATCTGCCACCGTTGTAATTTCCTTGCGGACAATGATCTGATCATTGCCAGTTAAGTTGTCATTGACTAGAACAATTACCTGGTCGGCTCCTCCAACAAGGGAACTGATCGTATCGTTTAGAGTCTGAGAATTTGCTTCTAGCTGGTTATTAGCCAGAGCTTTAATCGAGTCCAGGTATCCGTCGTACCAGACCAGATCCACATTCACCTGATTGGTCTGAAATAGCTTCTGTGCTTGAGCGACTTGCCAGGGAATCCAGCCAGGCCAGGCGCTGAACCAGAGCCGCACCGATGTAACGATCGGTACCGATGACTTTTCTGTCGTTGGGGGTGGGGAGGACAGTGGGTTACAACTTACGGCAAACAGCAAACACACCAGAAACAGGACTATAGAGGACAGGGACAGGGATTTCATAGTTTTCAGGGAATAAAAGTGTATTCAGGAGGACCGTTAAGAGAATGGAATCTGTTTGAGGGGAATTTGAATTCGAAATTCTGTTCCCTCGCCTAGGGTCGAGAGGCAGGAGATCTGACCCTGGTGCTTTTCAGTTACAATTTGATAGCTAATGGAAAGCCCCAGACCTGTTCCTTTCCCAACTGCTTTAGTGGTGAAGAAGGGATCGAACAAGCGTTTCTGTACTGTTGCTGAAATTCCCGGCCCATTGTCAATAAACCAGATTGCGACCTGATCCGTTCCGGCTTTTTCTGTACGAATGACAATCCGACTGGGATTCTGTTTCAACTCTGCTGCCGACTGCTGTTCATCCCTTTCTTCAAGAGCATCCAGCGCATTTGCCAGAATATTCATAATCACCTGATTCAACTGTCCGGAATAACACTCTATGGGCGGAAGTTCTCCATATTCCTTGATGAGGGCGATCGGGGGATAGTGTCCTTTTCGCTTCAAACGGTTTTGTAGAAGCATCAGGGTGCTATCAATGCCCTCGTGCAGATCGACGGTCTTCATCTCTGCCTCATCCATGCGGGAAAAAGTTCGCAATGACAGCACAATTTGACGAATGCGATCGGTACCGACTTTCATGGAGGTGAGTATTTTAATTAGATCTTCTTGCAAAAACTCTAAGTCGATTTTATCTGCCTCTGCTTGAATTTCTGGCATCGGATCGGGATAGTGCTGTTGGTAGAGTTGCACCAAGTTCAATAAATCTTTGGCATAATCTTGTACGTAGGAAAGGTTGCCGTGAATAAAGTTGACCGGATTATTAATCTCGTGGGCAACCCCAGCAACGAGTTGCCCGAGGCTAGACATCTTCTCAACTTGAACCAGTTGCGTCTGGGTCTGTTTCAGGTTCTCCAGTGTGTCGCTCAGATGGGAATGGGCCTGCTCTAATTGTTGATTTTTTGGACTAGTTCCTCTGTCCGCTCTGTCACTCGTCGTTCTAGGGTTTGTTGAACTTGTTTTAGTTCTTGAGTGTATTTGTCAACCCATTGAATTAGCTGATTCAATGAGCGCGCCAGCATACCGACCTCATCCTGAGTGGTGATTGGAACTTGGAGGGAGAAATTAGCTTCTGTAGTTACCTGCTGAGCAATCCGGGTCGCCGTTTCCAGGGGTTTAGCGAGTTCTCGACTGAGGCAAATTCCCCAAAAGATTGCGATTAAGATGCCTAGAATCATACTCAAGGCAACTATTTGCTGACCTAGGACAGATGCCTGTTCTAAAGATAGTTCAGCTTGCTCTTCCTGGGCCTGAGCTGTTTCGGCTAACTGACTCAATTGATTAATCAATTGGTCAAACTGCTGAGTGGCCCGGTTGCCATTGAATGCCAGCAATTGCCTCTGAGCCTCAGGGATCATCTTGGGCTGCAAAAAGATGGGATTAATCCGCTCCAGAAGTGTTTCCAGATTGCGCCAGTAGACTTCAACTGTGCCATCGTAGGTATGCAGGAGGCTGCTCAGACTTGTCACAATTAGCTGGTTTGCATGGGTCGGATCGTTTGCTTCGGATCGGAGTTGCTTTAGAAGAGCATCAATATGGCCAATCCGAAGGCGAAGGCGATGATGCTCTTGATCGAAGCTGGCAGGATTATCGAGTAGGGGAATCAATTGTTGCTGGTAGGATCGCGTTTCCAAAACCGCCATATTTAGATTAGTGAGCAGAGTTTTTTGATGGGTCGCTACTTTGCGTCTTTGAAAGGCTTGACTCTGATAATAATTTCCAATCGATAGACCTAAAAGCGTTCCTAATACAACAGCGCCTATCGCAATACTATACCCCAACCCAATTTTTTGCCGAATACTGAACCCCTGAATTTTCTGTTCTATCCAAAGGGGTAAACCGAAAGATATTAAAGTTGCGTGCCTGGTATCCGAACTCGAAGAAGCTGGAAAGGACGAGTTTGGTTCCATATACTAAGGGTTCCGAGGTAATAGTTATTAAGAATATTTGAAAAGAATATTCAAATGTATGGTGACGCTATGTGCAATGAAGTACACCCCTCTATCTATAGTAGTCTAGAGTAGTCCCTAAACGGGTAAGGTACGATCGGCTCTCGGCTGGCAAGGATTTCATGCGATAGACATGCCATAGACAAGAAAACATTACCCGTGAAATTATGGCTGTTTACGAAAGAATTGGATTATTTTAATCAACTGTTCTTGAGTCAAGATTTCACGTTCGCTCATCAATGATTCAAATCGACTGTCATCCAACTGTTTGTGAAGGGTTTGTACTATTTGATGCTGTTGACAAATTTCGGCGATCGAAGCACTACTTTGTAAGAGCGAAAGCATTTTCTTTTCAGCTTCACGTTCTTTTTGATGTAAAGGTTGATGCATAGTTCGAGATTTTTTGTGAATGGCCTGGAGCTTGGATCGTTTCTCTAGAGTGAGATTTAGATTTTTGCCCAAGGTGGAACGCGGAATTCAGACTGTTTTTTCTGACATTCTGGGACTTGGGAGGGTTCTGCTTGAGACACATCTGTTTGGGAAGCCTGCGATCGAGGCTCTGGGTCGAAAGATTGAGCTAGAGTTCTAAACAGAATATTTGAAGGATAACTGCTGCTGTGGTTATGAGTAATACGTTTCGGTGGATCATTAGGTTCTTCGGAACATTGCATTTATTGCGTTCGATATCTAAATTGAACGATCGCAAAATGACTGATTCCCATAGCTTTCAATTACAGTTTTGCAATGTGACCGATCGGTTGACTCCGGTAGAGATTCGCATAGAATAAGAAACAATTCATCCTTGATTCTCAATTTCGGCTATTACTCAGTTATGCATATTCTTTATGTTGAAGACGAAGCTAAAATTGCTGACTTTGTTCAAGCTAGATTAAAAGAACAAGGGTTTTTAGTGGATCATTGTGACAATGGCAATGACGGTTATCAGCGATTGATCTTGATTATAATGTGATTATGCTAGATATAATGGTGCCTGGAAAAGATGGATTGACTATTCTCAAAGGACTAAGACGATCGGGACGCAATACACCCGCAGTGCTAAGAAGATTGAATCGCTGGATGGTGGTGATTGCATTGATAGTGTGCGAGGAGTTGGCTTTAGGACTAAGTTTATCTCGGGAGATTGCTTATGCTCATGGTGGTAATTTGACGATCGATGAAACGCCGACAGGACAAATTTCTTTTACGCTGATATTATCTATTATTGAAATCCATGGCATCTCTGCGAAAAATCATTCATGTTGACCTTGATGCGTTCTATGCGTCTGTTGAGCAGCGGGATAATCCAGCTTTGCGAGGTAGACCTGTGGCAGTTGGAGGTTCGCCAGACAAACGTGGAGCCGTAGCCGCCGCCAGTTATGAAGCCCGTGCCTATGGGGTCTATTCTGCAACGCCATCCCGTACTGCCAAATATAAATGTCCCGATTTAATCTTTGTTCCACCTCGTTTTGAAGTGTACAAAGCGATCGCCATTCAAATCCGAGAAATCTTTCACCATTACACGGATATTGTCGAACCTGTGGCATTGGATGAGGCATATTTGGATGTGACGGAGAATAAGTTTGGTATTACCTCTGCTCAGGAGATTGCCCAATTGATCCGATCGGACATTCTCACCGCTACGCAACTCACGGCATCAGCGGGTGTCTCAGTGAATAAGTTCTTGGCCAAGATGGCATCAGGATTAAATAAACCGAATGGAATGGCTGTGATTTTGCCTCATGAGGGATTAGATTTTGTTTCTCAATTACCGATCGAGAAATTTCATGGAATTGGTAAAGTAACCGCGACGAAGTTGCATGAGATGAGGATCTTCACTGGCGCGGATTTACGAGAACGATCGGTCTCTGAATTAGTAACAAAGTTTGGGAAAGTGGGACGGTTTTATTACCAGATTGCGCGGGGAGAGGACGAGCGGTTGGTAGTCCCGAATCGGGTGAGAAAGTCGTTGAGTGTGGAGATTTCCTATGACCCGGATTTGAGCGATCGTCTCAGTATTGAACAAGCGCTGGAGCAAGTGGCGATCGATCTTCATGCCCGATTGGAGAAAGCGGGAGTTTCTGGACAGACTTTGAGGTTGAAGGTGAAGTTTGCAGATTATTCTCAGGTGACGCGGAGTGTGACGCAAACGGTGGCTTTGAGTGAGGTTCGATCGATTCAGGAGGCCTCACGACGATTATTGGGAGCCTTAGATTTGGAAGGGCGATGGCCTATGGTCGGTCTTCGACAATCGGTGAGGTTATTGGGATTGGGAATTGGGAAGTTGATGAATGAAGAGCAGGATTTTCAACAACTAAGGTTGGAGCTTCAATCATTCTAATCTTGCCCTATGTGACAGAAATTTATCGAATTAGTGGGGCATAGGAGAAAGTATGGGTTATGGCTTTTTTCTATTTTAAAGGCGATCGTCAGTAACGATCGGGCTAGGGAGGATGTCGGTGGGGAAGTTGACGATGGTGCCGATGACGACGATCGCGGGGGCGGTGAATTTGGTCGCTTCGATTTGGTCCAGGATGGTGTTGAGTTTGCCGATGAGTTGGGATTGGTCGGGGTGGGTGCCCCAGCGGATCAGAGCGATCGGGGTTTCGGGGCTGAGTCCGGCGGTAATGATTTGGGGGAGGATTTGGGGGAGGTTGTGGATACCCATGTAAATGACGAGGGTTTCGGCGCTTTGGGCGATGGCGCTCCAGTTGATAGAGGGGCGATATTTTTCGGCGCTTTCGTGACCTGTGACAAAGGTGACGCTGGAGCTGTAATTGCGGTGGGTTAGGGGGATGCCTGCGTAGGCCGGGGCTGCGATGCCGGAGGTGATGCCAGGGACAATTTCGACGGGGATGCCCAGTTTGGTTAGGTCTTCGAGTTCTTCGCCGCCCCGGCCAAAGATGAAGGGATCGCCGCCTTTTAACCGAACAATACGATCGTATTGGTGGGCTTTTTCGATTATCAGTTTGGTGGTGTCTTCTTGGAGGAGGGAATGTTGGCCTTTGCGTTTGCCTGCGTAGATTTTTTCGGCGGTGGGGTTGATCATGGCCAAAATCGGCGGGCTGACGAGAGCGTCATAGATTACGCAGTCGGCGGTTTCGAGAAGGGTTTTGCCTTTAAGGGTGAAGAGTCCGGGGTCGCCGGGTCCAGCGCCGACGAGGTAGACGGTTCCGAAGGGAACAAGGGAGTTAGATGCGGGGTTCTGCATGACTACTGGTTTCTAGGATCTGGGCGATGAGGGTTTGAAAGCTGGGCAGACTGGCAAGAGGTTCGGTGGTGGTGATGGTTTGATTTGGATTTTGCTGGCGGTGGGCTTGGATGATGTTGTGGAGTTTGTCGGTAATGGTGCCGGGGAAGAGGAAGTGAAAGAGGATTTGGATCTGTTGGTGGCCTTGTTGGGTTAGGGTTTGGAGATGGCTGCTTAGGCTGGGTTCAATAGACCAGTAGGCGGGAGTAGAATGGAGGGTTTGGGCGAGGGTTTCAATGAGTTTTAGGCTCTCTGGGCGTTTGCTTCCGTGGGTTAGGAGTAGGCGCTGATGACTGGATTGAGTGGGAAATAGGTGGGGATGGTTTTGGAGCTGTTGACCCAGGTAGGCGAGGGTGGAGAGTTTGAAGCTTGGGTGGGTGAGGGAAAGGCTTTCTTGGGCGAGGGCGACTTCTTGAGGCAGGTCTTCCATGATGTGAACGCCGGGGATGAGGAAGAGCGGCAGGATATGAAGTCGATCGGTGCCTTGGGTGCGACCCTGTTGGGTAACGTGCAGAATTTGTTGATGAAGGGGTTCGTCTGCGCCTTCGAGCTGGGCGTGGAAAAGTTGGGCGTTGGGTAGAAGGGGCTTAAGGGTTTGCAGAAAGATTTGAGTGGAAGCCTGGGATTTTGGGTTACGGCTTCCGTGAGTGACGAGGAGATAGGCGGGGCTGCTCAAGAGATTTACCAGGTGGCGCTTTTATGGTTTAACCATGGTTGAGAATACCGCTTTGTGATGAGTGATACAAGAACTAGGGTTTAAGGCTCTGAGCTTTCTGAATTTGTAATTGCGGGTGATTTACTGAAGCGGAATCGATCGGTTCAATAATTTATGATTCAAGTTGGTATAACGATTCAAATCAGCAGCGGTAGACAATCTTAAACTCAGCACCAGCAGCTTCCAACCGTCTGCTGCATTTGAGTTTTATGTATCAGTTTTAGATTTTAATTCAGAACTGATTTATCGAAACAGTTGATCTTACGATTGGAGCCAACTTTGCAAGATATTAATTACCACTGGTGTAAAAGGCTCCATTGGATCCTGTTGGGATTGTAAAAGGTCATTGATTAACATCTCTAACAATTCTTCATCCTCTAATCCTTCATCGGGATTAATGCCGTTTATCCGTAACAAGGCATTGGACAATTGCTTGCGTTTTTCTATCAAGGCACGGTTATTTTTCTCCAAATCACCTTAGCGCGGGTCGATTTTGGCGAGTTTGGTATTTTGGAAAAAATGTAGGGCAATTTGTTGGTAATTAAGTCCTTGTTCTGCCATGCCTTTGGCTCCGTATTGGCTCATGCCGAGTCCATGACCAAAGCCTTTACCTTGGATGACAAATGATGGGGTTTGGTCTTTACTGCTGCTTTTGGTTGTGATGGTTTGGGGGACGATCGTAATTTTGGCGCTGCGGAGATTTAAGTTGTCACGAAGGGTTTCGGTGGTGACACGTTTTTTTGTGCTGCCGCTGATGAATTCGAGTTGGCGGTAGCTGCCTCCGGCGGTTGGGTTGCCGACGGGATTAACGGCTGTGATAGGTCCGAGACCGACGATGTTGCCAAGTTCGTTGCGGCTGATGATTTTGTTCCAGCTATAGACAGGAGCATTTTGGTCGTAGTCTTGGACGGCGCGGAGGTAGGGGACGCGGGTGCCCCAGACATCTTCGACGTTTTCAGTATGGCCGCCAGAGGAGGAGTGAAAGAGGGCTTCGATGATGGTGCCGTTGTAGGTGAGGACTTGGCCTGCGGTGGCGGTGACGGCGGTTTGGGTTCCGGTGGATTCGTCCTGGACTCCGCGATAGACTTGGCAGCGGGCGGTGTCGCAGAGGTCGAAGCTACTGTTGCCATCTCGGTTGCGGCGGTAAAGAGCATACGATCGGGCGGCGACGGCTTGGGCTTTGAGGGCTTCTTGGGGCCAGTTGCCGTTCATTTCGCCCCCGAGGACGCTGTAGAGGTAGCTTTCGAGATCTACGTAGTTGATGGCCGTGAGTCCGCCGCTGGTTGGGATGATGATGGTGCGACCTCGATACCACCGATCGCCGATCCAGACGACTCCGTTGGGGTCTTTAGGGTTGATGGCAATTTGGGGCGCGCTGTATTTGTCGAGAGCGATGCCACGTCCGCCTGTTGTGGCCGTGAAGCCGTTCATGCCTTGGATTTCACCGAGGGTTTGGTTGGTGGTTGGATCGGTGATTGTGGCGTTGACGGAGCTACCGATGCGCACTTGAGACACGTTTTCTTCGATCGCGACGCGGAGTTCTAAGCTGGCGGCTAGTGCATTTTTTGGGGAGAAGAGGGCTAGGGCTAGGGTGAGCAGTGTGGTTTTGGTGGCGTTGGGCATGGGTTGGGGGGAGAAGCTAGGAGGGTGGGGCAGTGAATACTTTTTGCTTTGAGCGTAGGGTGAGCTTGTCCACTGGGATCGTTTTTCGATCGTTGTCTTGGGGTTGACGCTTTCCCCGTTGTAAGAATAGACGAGTTTGACGTTTTTTGTTTCATTTTGTTTCGGACTTTACTAGATATTTTTAATTTTAATTTTGGGTTCATTTAGCGAAACCTGATCATGATATCAATATCTCTTGCCCTCAGTTTAAAACGTCAGCTTTTGTTCTCCCATGAATTGACGACGATCGTTGGTGACGTGCTTTTCGTTATCAAGTCGGCTTTTAATCTCAATTTTCGAGGCCTCTAGGATATGGGCATTGGCATCGCAGATCCATCGCGTAAGAGTAATACAGGGGCAGTGGCATCGGGCTAATAATCACAAAAGGACTTCTAGAACTGCGGGAGAGTGATCTAGAAGTCAAGAGCCAACTCGGAAAAGGAACTGTATTTACATTCTCTCTTCCAATCGCACAATAAATGATCCATTGAATCCTCATTCCTTAATGTCTTTCTTCCCAATGCCCTTTAACCCAGTGAGAAAATAGACCGAGAAAGCTAGATTCGTTATGACCCGGAAACCCAGACTCTCTGCTCATTATGCCGCAATTCATTCCGTCGAAGCTGTGCTTGGCGTTCCTGTTGACGACGGATTTCTTGTTGGCGAGCTTCGTTCCGCAGTTCATTGCCTCGCCGATCGTGATTAGGGTAATTGCGATTAGGTTGAACCTGATTGCCATAGAACTGGAAAGTTTCAGCGCGTATTGATTGGTTATTTCGTTCGTTGTGATATTCATCTGCCAAGGCGGGCTTTGGTAATAATGTCAACAATCCGATCGGTAATGTTAACCAGGCTATCAAAAGTTTTCGGTTCATCATTTTAGAAGTTATAATTAACTATCCTTACAAAGTTGAATTAAGAGTTTTAGACACCCTAAAGCTAGGTTTTTGAAACTATATTAACGAGGTTAATTTATAGTACGATCGACGACTATGCGATCGTATAGCTACGGGCAGCTATGTTAGGACGTCGCTTGTTTAAGAACGGTCTCCATGGCGTGACGCAAATTATCCGAGTTGTTCAATTGACTCAATCACTTTCTGACGGAAATCGTAGCTGTAAGCTTTAGCCATAATTATCTCAGGGGGAACGTTATTTCCTCTAGTCTATGTCCTAATCAAAATGGCCGCCGCTATACTATAAGTATTCAGTCTTAGTT
>JANXNM010000503.1 GCA_025354065.1 Synechococcales cyanobacterium 340R_concoct_173_sub
CGGTCAGAGACCATCGAATGATTCTCTCGAAATGAAAGAACCAATGGCATCAGCAACGCTAACTGTTCGTCAGAGAACTGACTGATAAAATTTAGAAGGTCTTGACGCAGCTCCATTGCATTTCTCCCTGACGTGTAATATGTCAATGGTAGCATCCCAACCAAATCATCCTCTTCCCATAAAAATGCATGTCACCGATCGGAGCTTTATCGCACCCTTCGGCACGCCCAACCGCTGACCATGGGTGCGATCGATCATGTGCCGCTACTGTTCATTATAAAAGAACTCACAAAGCTCTTCTTCTGGAATATATTGGGATGACTGTCGAAGAATCCCCCGACAAGTTCCAGTATCTAATCGACTGTGATTTGGGATAATTAACGTCTCTTTTTGACCATCGATCGTTCGTCTTAGTTTGATATGACTTCCCTTTTGACTCTGCACTTGAAAGCCAAATGATTTCAAAATACTAACGACATCCTCCCCAGATAACTGTTTCAACTTAGGCATACACAGGCTGCAACTCGATCGTAATCATCAAAGAAGGCTTTTCCACAAATCCCAACTCATGCGGATTCTCCCCTTCAAAGTAAAGTGCCACAGCAGAGCGTAAATTTAATGTCACCTCGTCTAATGTTCGACCTTGAGTCACGATCGCAATATCCCGACATTCAGCGACATATCCACTCTCCTCACCCAATGTAATGTTAGCCCGAATCGTTTCTAAAATATTTAGCATCATTAACTCCTCTCATGAAGCGTATTACCAATTTCAGTGTAATTCAAACCCCGATTAATCAGTCAAACCCATAGATAAATTCTTCCTCATGTCCCCCCAGAATTGAGGGCTTAAGTTGGGAGAGTTGTATTGTTTTAGAGAATACTACTTGGGGTGCTGGTCATGAGTAATGATTACAATACGCTCGATCGAATTTCTCAACGACAGCGTTTGTTTGAATTGGCGGCGGTTTTTTTGAAGTTGGGGACAATAGCGTTTGGGGGTCCGGCGGCTCATGTGGCGATGATGGAGGAGGAGGTTGTGACGCGGCGATCGTGGATGACGCGAGAGAAGTTACTGGAATTGTTTGGGATGGCTAATTTGATTCCGGGTCCGAATTCGACTGAATTGGCGATGCAAATTGGTTACGATCGGGCGGGTTGGCGGGGATTGATTATTGCGGGAGTTTGTTTTATTGGTCCGGCGATGGCGATTGTTTGGGGATTGGCGATCGGGTATGCCCAAACTCAAACTTTGCCGCAGTTGTCTGGAATTCTGTATGGTATTAAGCCTGTGATTGTGGTGATCATTGTTCAGGCGTTGTGGAAGCTGGGGCAAAAGGCGGTGATGGATTGGGTGACGGGGTTGGCGGGGGTTGTGGCGATCGGGGCTTATTTTTTCGGCTGGGATGAGATTGCGGTTTTGTTGGGGTTGGGATGTTTAGTTGGGTTGGTGAGGCGAGAAAAAAATGAACTGCTGGCTTGGGTTCCGATTTCAGGTTTATTGGTACAGATTCCAGAGGCTAATCCGATCGGCACTATCAAAGCGATCGATTGGACCAATGTATTTGTAATCTTTTTTAAAATTGGTGCGGTGTTGTATGGAAGTGGCTATGTATTGTTGGCTTTTCTTCAACGGGAATTAGTCGATCGCAATGGTTGGCTAACATCACAACAGTTAATTGATGCGGTGGCGATCGGGCAGTTGACACCGGGTCCAGTGTTGACGACAGCGACGTTTATTGGCTATTTGCTAGCGGGAAATTCTGGGGCAGTTGCGGGGACGATCGGAATCTTTTTACCGTCGTTTTTGTTGGTGGGCATTTTGAATCTTTGGGTCATGCCTTGGATGCGATCGACTGGATTCCAATCTTTTCTCACGGGTGTTACTGCTGGGTCTTTAGGATTGATGGCGGGTGTGACGGTGACGTTGATTCGATCGAGTTTGGTGGATGGCTGGACTGTGGGGATTTCAGTTTTGGCGGCGATCTTAGTTTTGAGGTTTAAAACAAATTCAGCGCTATTAATTTTGGTCGGTGGGGCGATCGGATGGATACTGCAAGCTAAAAGTTTTGTTTTTTAATAACTTGTAGGAATCCGATCGTGAGCCGCTTCAATGGAGCCACCAGAACAAACTGATGGAAATCTTCTTCCTTAGGCGCGGTGATTGGTGGAATTGGGCTTCAATGGAGCCACCAGAACAAACTGATGGAAATCCAGTCTGTGGTGGTGGAATTAATGATGCCGCATCCGCTTCAATGGAGCCACCAGAACAAACTGATGGAAATCTCGCTTCCGTGATTCTCTCAAAGTCGGTCGAACGGCTTCAATGGAGCCACCAGAACAAACTGATGGAAATCATCGACCGTTTGCGTGATTGGCTCAAAGCAGCTGCTTCAATGGAGCCACCAGAACAAACTGATGGAAATCTCTTTGGGCCTTGGTTTAATCTGCATTGATCTAACGCTTCAATGGAGCCACCAGAACAAACTGATGGAAATCCAACCGCGCCGTAAAGAACTTTGTCGATATTAATTGGCTTCAATGGAGCCACCAGAACAAACTGATGGAAATCCAATTTGTTGAACTTCAGCAAATGAAAGTTTTTGACTTCAATGGAGCCACCAGAACAAACTGATGGAAATCATAGGAGTCATTCTCTAAATCCCTGTAATTTCATGACAACATCAACAATCGTTTCATCATCCCAATCCTCTGGGAGTTCAGAGGCGATCTTTTTCGCAAGGGTCTTGAGTTCTGGCGAAATTCTATCCCACGGACCCATCG
>JANXNM010000876.1 GCA_025354065.1 Synechococcales cyanobacterium 340R_concoct_173_sub
AAACTCACGCCGCGCAATATGGGGCTAGGACGTTTGAATTATGAAACCTCGCTCAAACACTTCTATTTCTGTAATGCGTCATCTGGGTATCCCGGTTTTGCACCTACATTTTGGACCGGGACATTACTCTATCAACACTTGTCGGGTGATGTGATTTTGGGAAATGACTAAACGCTTTAAAAGCCATTTTTTAAAAGACCTGTAATCAGTTATTTAATCAACCTAGATCTAATTTAAATTTAGAGGCTAACCATGAGAATTGCACTTATTGGCGGTGGAGCTAGTGGGATGTCTACGGCGTATTTGCTCGATCGGCAGGGACATCATGTCACGGTCTTTGAGCGACAACCGATGTTGGGAGGCCATATTCGCACCTTAAATAAGAATGTAAAACCTAATCGATCGGATTGTTCTGAGCGTCTAGAAAGTGGTGTACTGGAGTTTCCAGATGCATTCCATAGCTTTGTTGCGCTGATGAAGGATCTTGAGATTGAACTTGTTCCGGTCAATGTTGGATCGGCATTGTTTCCGATCGATGGTAGCCATTTTTTGTCAGGAGTGATGATTGATAAAAACTATACTGGGGTCCAACGACTGATTGAATATCTACGGTTTGATAGTCTGTATGCCCGATCGTTTAGATTATGGCTTGAGACTCGATTTTCGGATATGGAAGATTTTTATAATCAGCCGTTGTCGAAGTATGTCAGCAATCATAGTATTAGCAATATCTGGCTCAAACTATTGACGATGTATAGTTACTCCATGCCATTCAATCTGATTGACGATTTTCCGGCAGAACTGGCCCTGCCCATGCTTAAAGACTATATTTCAGTAAATTGGCTCCGAGTGAATGGTGGAGTTTATTCCTATATTGAGAAGATCTTGGCTCGATTCAAGGGGGAAATTATTCTTGATTCGGAAGTGAAATCTATTTCTAGAAGCCCAAATGGTGCTGTTGTCGATCGGATGAATGGCGATCGACATGAGTTTGATTCTATTATCTTTGCTACGCCGCCTGATCAGGTGATGGCGCTATTAACAGACCCGACTGATGCAGAAACTAAACGATTTTCACTGTGGCAACCAAATTATATTACGACCACTGTTCATCAGGATGCTTCTATGTATGACCATCATAATGTTCATCATCCTTCAGAGTTTGATTTTTTTCAGACCAATAGTCACTGGGGATACAATGGCTATCTGAATCAACTGAGTGACGTTTCATCTCCGCAGCAATATTTTCTGTCATTTGAATTGGAAGAATTGATTGCTAAAGACAATATTATTCATGTCCAAAATCATCATACTCCGCTGTACACGACCGAATCATTCAAATATCGAGATGAAATCGTCAAAACTAATGGCGAAAATCATACCTATTATGTGGGTGCATATTTGGGCGATGGTTTACATGAAGGAGCGATCTCTTCTGCATTCCGAGTTGCTAGTTTGATTGGTTAGACTCAATTGATTGAGATTTGCATTGAGATTTGCTGCCGATCGGGTGACAAGATT
>JANXNM010000030.1 GCA_025354065.1 Synechococcales cyanobacterium 340R_concoct_173_sub
CTGTAAGTGATTTCGGCATTGCCCACAGCAGAGTTTGCAACGTAGGAAGTTCTAGCCGGAATCCTTTGGTTCAAGGTGAAGTTCTTTGCAGCAGCTTTACCTTGGTTTTTACCCTTGATGCGATAGCGCAACACTTCACCGGGATTAGCTGCTTGAGCATTGCCAGCTTGCCACTCTTCACCACTGCGACGTTCTGCAATTAATGAAAGTTTTACATCAGGGCGCTGGGCATTTTGGGCGATCGCAATTGCATCATTAAACAAAGAGCCAATTACGGGCATTTGATTCAACGGGCCAGAGATGGCAACAGCAGCAGCACTTACAACAGTCAATGCAAAGCGAGAAGTCAGGGGGAATCTAGCCATGGGTTTATCCTCAAAAAGTTGATGATCAGGAAGGAATGTGGAAAATCAATCTAAGAAATACCCGATCGATTTCCCACAAGTTATTGAAAATTTAGATGTTCGAGATTTAGCGGCTCAAGACCGAGCAGAATCTAGTTAATCTTGCGTCGGAAGATGAATGTTCCTTGGGTTTGAGGCTGAATGATTACGCCCGGTTTGTGAACATATAGGGTTACGTCAGTCGCGGCTGTCGTTCCAGTTTGTTCACCGCTTGGGGAATAGATCACGCTGGATGGTCCACCATAAGTGACAGACACAGAACCCATTGAGTGGCTCGTATCGATCACACCATTTAGATCCGTATCTTTAGCCCAAGTGTTTCCGCCATTCACGCCATCTTCTTGAATGGTGACATTCTTGGCATCTAGGGTTGCATTCCCCGTTCCAGTGGGTGCAATGGAGATGTTTTTATAGCGGATTCGGTATTCAATAAATCGACCCTTGGCACCCTTGCCAAAAAGCAGCGCACTATTTTGGGTCCAGTCTTGAATGAGCGTTGCGCCATCTTTGTCCAGAACTCGCGCTTCCTTGACTAGTTGCAGGAACCCGGTGTAGACCCGATCGATCGTCCGGTTTTGGGTCGGCTCAAGCGCAGGAGTGCCAGGACGAGAATCGTTATTGACATCCTTGAATGCAAAGATCGGAATGGAGAAACCCTTTCCTGTGTCCGTCGAGAGAGGCGTATTAGGGGGAAGATCCACAACCACGTTGTAGCTGACTGTTTGGCCCGGAGCTAGGGTTGGGATGATGATGGTACCACCAGAGGTATAGATGAAGTCCGTTCCATTAAAGGTGTAGACAGCAGGGGCAAGGTTGCCGTAGGTCAGGGTCACAGTTGTCCCCGATAGAGGCAATTGATCACCAGCTGTGGCTACAAATCCAGCTACATCCGGAACCAACAATATATTGGTCAGAGGATCAGTCGTACTTGGGTTGCTCAGAGTGTTGGTGAAGGTTACAGGAGATGGATCGATTGTTGCACCCGGTACTGTAGTAGCCGGAATCGAACTGCTACGGTTGGTGAAGTCATCATTGTTATTGTTCGGACCAACGGCAGCGGGTAGACCATTCGGACCATTCAAGATTGCACCAGCCAGGGCGATCGTGGTGACGTTATCTTCCCCGTCTGGGCCTAAACCTGTGTTGTCATTATTATTATCAATGCCATCATTGGTTGCATTCGGACTACCGGATGGAATCGTGGTCGAACTTGGAGTTAAGGTTGCTGTGTTGCCAGGAGTACCATTGTCGTTGAAGTTACTAGGACTCTTATCTCCCGATTCATCGTAAATCAATGGAGCTGTGGGTCCGGTGTTGCCTTGAGTCTGACCGAAGACTTGGGCAATATTCAGAACGTTGACCGGAACTGTTCCAGTAATACCGCTAGTGACGACTTTGAAGCCAAACCCAGTAATATCGGAACCTTCTGCAAGGGGAGTGGTGGTTGCGTTATAAATGAATCCGATCCGGGTTGCATTCGCATCAAAGGTTGTAACCCAAGTTGCGGCAAGAGCAGAGGTCGATAACGGGGTAGTTGTATAGACAGCCGTCCAAGTTGCATTTGGCGTGACCACATCAGCAGCCGATGTGAGCTTCGTCAAGACAGGAATTGCGTCAGAAACAAGGACACGGTTCACTACGGTGCTATTAACGGTGATGGATGTCCCGACAAGCTTACCGGGAGTAATGCCCGCGCTGCCTGCTGGAGCCGCAGACTCAACCTTTAGACCTAAGCCATAACCGATTACATCGTCATTTAATGTAGTTGTTAAGTTCGGAACATAGCTGGTACGGGTCTTTAAAATGGTGGCAAGTGCTTGCGACTGGGAACCGACTTTCACGGTTTGAGTGCCAGATGATTCTTTTTCATCAGCGACTGGTCCTGCAGAAGAACCTGTTTCACTGGTGTAATCAACGGTACGGACTTCATCCGCTAATGCACCATCGGTACTATCATTTTGGTTTTGGGTCGCAGGGGAGTTATCATTTGCACCTGTGTTACCCAATCGAACTGTGACATCAGCACCAGATGCGGCCAAATTATTAATGGTGGTTGGCACGTTAACGACCAACGAGTAACCCGCTGGAATTACACCGATCGGACTACCATCAACCGACAGCATTCCGGGAATTGCACTAGTTTTCGCGGCACCTGCGGTCACGGTAATCGGTGCAGGGAAGTCAACGCGAGTTCCATCAGGCTTAATGTAGCCTTTAATTTGAACCACGGTTGCCGCTGCTGGACCTGTGACTGAAGGGGCGGATGGAAGGTAAAACTCAGTCGTATCGTTACCGACGTTAGTGACTTTGAATTCGTAGTCAACAATGTCGTTAACTCCGACAGTTCCACCGTTACGATCGATCGTTGAAAGTCCAGTCACAGTTACGCCCGCAACCTCCGCTACAGTCACTCTGACCGTGTTAGAAGTTGCATTAAACGTAGCTCCTGCGGGATCTTCGTAAGTTGCGGTTGCAGTGTTATCAATGGGAGTCCCGGCGGCTGTTCCATCTGCAAAGGCTGGAGCTGCGATCGCACCCAATCCACTCACTAATAATGTTGCTGCCAGTAGACGCTGGAAAACTGAAGAAGTCTTGCCGTTCATAAGTTCAAATACTCAGTATCAAGGAATGGATTAGGACATGCCAAAGAAGGCTAGAAACGAGCAAAACTCACAATGTAGAAGTTCAGTAAATTCTCTCAAGAACCAACATCTAATCTATTGTCATTAGCGTATTCTGCCCAAAAGAGAATCGAAATTCACAATAAACAAATTCTGTAAATTCATTTAGAAAGCAGCATTCAGCCTTATTGCGATGAACCATTATGATCAATATAGATTACACATTAAACCACCAAAATACAACAGAATATATATATTTATTGTTTAAATAGTAAAATGTGTCAAATTTATGATTTTTAAATTAGTAAAAGTGAACTTTTAGCGCTTTTCATGCTATGCTCTCTTGCTTAAAAATATGTGTTTTTACAGTCATTTAAACAACTTTAAAGACAGATTAAAAAAACTCCCGTAAAAATACGGATGCACTCTTACGAGAGTAAATTCTGCTTAATTTTTAGAAGATTTAGAACTGTGTCAACATTGTGCGCGAGATTGAGAGACATTATGCGCGACGGATTGTTTTAAAACTCGACATTCATGGGAGTACGCGGAAAAGGAATCACATCCCGAATATTCGCCATCCCCGTCATAAACTGCACCAGCCGCTCAAAGCCAAGGCCAAAACCTGCATGGGGCACAGTGCCATAACGTCGCAAGTCTAAGTACCACCAGTAAACTTCTGGATCAAGTCCCTGGGCACGAATCCGAGATTCCAAGACATCTAGGCGCTCCTCACGCTGCGATCCACCAATAATTTCCCCAATCTTCGGAGCCAAAATATCCATCGCTGAAACCGTTTTGCCTCCATCATCTAAACGCATATAAAAGGCTTTGATACCTGTCGGGTAGTTAGTAACAATTACAGGCTTTTTAAAATACTCTTCAGCCAGCCAGCGCTCATGCTCGGATTGCATATCAATCCCCCAGGCCACTGGATATTCAAAAGATTTGTTAGATTTCTCTAGAAGATCGATCGCTTCCGTATAAGTCACACGAGCAAATTCACTATTGATAATATTGTTGGCTGTATCTAAAACACTATCGTCAATGCGCTGCTGGAAAAACTCCATATCTTCTTGGCAATTTTCCATCACATGTTTAAATACATATTTCAGAAATGCCTCCGCCAAATCCATATCACCTTTCAAATCACAAAAAGCCATCTCCGGCTCCACCATCCAGAATTCAGCAAGATGTCGAGATGTGTTTGAATTCTCCGCTCGGAAGGTCGGACCAAACGTATAGACATCACTGAATGCCATGGCCATAATTTCGGCTTCGAGTTGACCGCTAACCGTGAGATAGGTCGGTTTACCAAAGAAGTCTTGGCTAAAGTCTACTTTGCCTTCTTTAATGGGCAACTTGTTTAAATCAAATCGCGTCACCGAAAACATTTCCCCGGCCCCTTCACAATCACTCGCGGTTAATATTGGCGTATGCACCCATAAAAATCCGCGTTCTTGGAAAAATTGATGGACCGCTGCTGCACAAGCATTTCGGACTCTAAATACAGCGCTTAAGGTGTTGGTGCGCGATCGTAAATGCCCAATGTCGCGCAGAAATTCAAACGAATGACGTTTCTTTTGCAATGGATAGGTCTCTGGGTCAGCCTCACCATGAACCACAAGAGCGATCGCTTGCATTTCAAGGCGTTGACCTTTACCGGGAGAGGGCACCAGTTTGCCTTCAATTTCAACCGAGGCTCCGGTATTAATGCGCTTAATCGATTCGGCATAGCCCACGATCGCGTCACTCACCACCACTTGCAATCCTGCCATCGAGGAGCCGTCATTCACTTCAATAAACGTAAAAGTCTTTTGTTCACGCTTAGTCCGAACCCAACCGCGAATGATAACCGTGGTATCGGGTTCGCCGCTACGAAGGACTTGGGAAATACGGAAAACGGAGCTTTGAGTCGGCTGAGTCATGGAAAAACCGCGCTACACATCTACTAGAAGAGATTATGGATCATAATGTGAAATAGGGATTAATTGGGGAGATTGAGAGATGCAAACCATCAAGGCCACAAGGCTGAAGCATTGAAATGTGCTGGAATATCGCCGCATGACTGATTTGGGAATTCTCAATCCAGATGAACGAACAGAATTGATTTCAGGACAAATTTTATTTAGGGATGCCAAAGGAACGCCCCATATATCCCCACATATGTATTGGCTCTTCGTTTACTGACAGTGGCGGTTTTATTTAATCTGCATTCCTTAGATAAATCTGAATTACTTCAGCGGTTCTGAGCGCGGCTGTTCCAACCGGATGGGAGACTGATTTGAGTCGGGAACCGATCGCATTCCCATCGCCCACGTCGTGAGTCCCCAACCGACCAAAATGCCCATGCCCCCAAAACGTACAATCTGCCAAAAATACTCACGGAGTCCCAACCAAGACACCAATTGACTTTCAAGACGCATTTCTACGTCATCCAGTTCAGCCTCTAGTCTTTTTAACTCTGCCTTTAGCTCCGGTCGGCTTGTTTTTAGGTCTTGGTGTTTCGCTTGCAGTTGATCTCTAAGTACTTCGTCGGCTTGCACTTGATCATACCGATCGCGAAATTCAGCAATGGTTTGCTCTAGCTCCAGAAGAGCCGTACCGATTTCATCAGAATTGGGCGCGATCGGCAAAGGGGCAGACTCAGACGGCATAATAAAAGAAGAATTAAGAGCTTGATTAAAATCTATGACACAATTCACAACCCGTAACGCTGTCAACGTCGATTTAGGCACAGACCCGATCGAACTGGCCCAAGCCCTAGCCCAAACCTTGGCTATTGGCCACAAAGACTGGCATCGGCTCCAAGCTAATCGTTCAGCTCGGGCCAAGGAGCAAGCAGCGGTGGCATTAGTCTATTTGCTTAAAGGAGACAACGACCAAGCCTTAGCCCATCTTCAACAAGCAGCAGGATGGCTCGATCGATCGATTTCGTCTCCTGGCTGTCCCCATTAGACTTGGAAGAATAATCTACGCTTTTCGGCTTAGAAGAAGTCTGCGGCTATTTCGGGTTTGCTGCTGATGACACACCATGACGCAAGACACATTGGCAATGCGCGAGGAATAGTTACCGGGTGCCGTTGAACTGGACGTTGCACCCGCCATAGGCTGACAGAGCAGCGTCAACAGACAAGAACAACCTGCCAACAAGACTAAATCAAGCTGACGATGATTAAAGGATAAGAAATGATGCGCTAACCGATGGGTCATGAACGGGTACGGATGGGGGGACGTTTCTGGAGACAAGATACCCTAATTTTAGCCAACTTGCTCAGAGATAAGAGATCGTTGGACGGTCATTTAGGTAAGAATCGGCGATCGCGACGTGAATCGCATCTTCTTACAAAGACGTAACTGAGTACCGCAAGGGTTCCACTGAACTTGATCAAAAACTTGATGCAATATAAATAAGCCACGCCCTGATTCAGTATCATCATGGAGCGTTCCTTCTAGATTAGATTTACAAGCATCTGGCGGCGTAAACCCAGCACCTTGATCGCAAATAATCCACTCGCACCGATCGTCACTGTGGGAAAACAATACCGAAATGCTTTTACTTGGGTCGAGTTTATTTCCATGTTTTGCTGCATTTACTAATGCCTCTTGTAACCCCAAATGCACCTCAGCGTGCCAATGGGACGGAATACAATCAAGCAACAGCTCTAAAACAGGTAACAGATAGAGCGTTGACGTAAAACTAACCGTCATCGCCGATCGCCCAGTTATTCGAGTTAATTTCGCGAACACAGTAAACTCCGTATCACTAAATCAACAACATATCCACTCCACATATGTCAATCCTACATGAACTTTAGGAAGAGATTTGATATTTTCCGGGGATCGCATTTTTACTTTCAAAATAATATTAAATAAAACTTAAATCGATCGAAGTGATGTTTGTTGGACTTGACGGTTTAACGATCGCAGGTCTTGATGAAGCTTAGCTACAAGATCGCGGTTGGTTGGGTTGGTGGCGAGGGCTTTTTGCAGATAGCGTAGGGCTTGAGGGTAGCGACGATCGCGCATGAGACAACGACCCTGTTGTTGGTAGGCAATAGCACACCACTGCTGGATTTCGAGATCGTCCGGCAGCTTCGAGATCAACGCCTCCACTAGGGCGATCGCAGTGGCAAAGCGTTGTTGAGTAAATAACTCGCGCAATCGTGCATAGGCATTGTATTTCAGTAAATTTTCTGGGGTTTTAGGAAAGGCCGCAGAAGCCGGATTTTTTGTGGGGCTTGGAGCAGTATGGGCTAGAAGATGTTTGTAGGCGATCGTGATCGTGACAAAAATATCCGACGCGGTTTGATTAGACTTAGTTTGATGCGCTGTGGTATCAGGATGGTGTTGACGTGCCAAAAGCCGATAAGCCTGTTTGACTTGTTCGCGGGATGCACCCGGTTTTAGCCCAAGCGATCGATAATAATCCTCCAATCTCATAGGCAACCTAAACCCTGATCAAAATAAAATGGCAGAACTCAATATATGAATTCTGCCACCTCTTTCTAGATTTGGACGGAAAACCCTATTTTAAGGTTTCAATCACCTGGTCAATCAGACCATAATCTCGGGCTTCAGCTGCCGACATAAAGTAGTCACGATCGGTGTCTTTCTCGATTTTCTCAACCGTTTGACCACTGCGCTTCGCCAGAATCTCATTCAGCAAGGTCTTGATGCGAAGAATTTCCCGCGCCTCAATTTCAATATCCGTTGCTTGACGACGACCCGTTCCACCCAAGGGTTGATGAATCATGATGCGGGCATGGGGCAACGCAAGGCGCTTACCTTTGCTCCCGGCAGACAATAAAAATGCACCCATACTAGCGGCTAGACCCACACAAATAGTGATCACTTCTGACTTGATGTATTGCATCGTGTCATAAATTGCCATTCCAGCCGTGACGGATCCGCCAGGGGAATTGATATAGAGATATATCGGCTTAGACGGATCTTCTGAATCGAGATACAACATCGCCGCAATGATGGAGTTCGCAAGGGAATCAGTTACTTCTTGGCCCAGGAAAATAATCCGCTCTTGGCTTAGGCGAGTGTAGATACTGACCCATTGCTCGTAGGTGCTACCGGGTAAGCGGTACGGGACTTTTGGCTCGCCGATAGGCATGGGGAAATCGCTCCAATTGATGATAAATATTCAGGTCCAGACTCTAAATTCCAGCAGGAATTGGGGTAGGCAAGTCTTTGGTGCTTTCGAGGACGCGATCGATCAGGCCGTACTCCTTCGCTTCGTGGGGCGTTAGATAAAACATCCGATCGGTATCTTTGGCGATTTTTTCAACCGTTTGTCCGGTGTTTCTGGCCATGATGTCGAGGACAGCGGTTTTGTTGATGATCGCTTCCTTCGCCCGAATTTGGATGTCCGTCGCTTGACCTTGGGCACCCGTGCGCGATTGGCTCAAAGTGATAGTCGCATGGGGCAAACTCGCTCGAAATCCTTTAGCACCTGACGACAATATCATTGCCGCCGTCCCCATAGCCTGACCAAGACAAATGGTATGGATGGGCGGCTTAATATACTGCATGGTGTCGCAGATGGCGAAGGCTTCAGTTTCATAACCAATGGTCTCGCCGTCGTACCAGGAGGTTCCGGTAGAGTTGATATAAAAGAAGATCGGCTTCTCAGGGTCATCAAACTGCAAATAAAGCAACTGCGCGATGATCAATTCCGTGACATCAATTCCAATGCGACGTTTGACATCATCTGATGAATAAAGTGGTAAACCCAAATAAACAATACGCTCCTTCAATAGAAGCGATGCAATATCCGGAGGTGGAGTGCGATAGGACGCGTCGCCGTAATACTGTGTCTGACTCATAGCGTTTAATCTCGGGTTGCCTGAACCTGTAACAACAATCTGCGCACCCACAGGTTTTTTGGCCTGCCTGAACACCCTCAGCTACAGGAGCGAGTTTCTCTATAGTACCGCGCTACGCGAAGTGAAGTGGGATTTTTCAGTGGGGAGAACCGTATTTTTGTTATGTGGTGAGGGAATGCGGCGGGAACAAGCTGGCCCTACGTCAAAAAAAGTCAAAAAAATAGGGTGAAACCTTAGTGGCTACACCCTTACTCGCACCTAATTGAGCTATTCATGCAACGCTCCAATTCAAAATTCTTGCATCCAATACATTAATTAATATTAAAGGTAAAGAGTTCAGAAGATTGAGGAGAAATTATAAGGACGATCGATGTCGATCGCCCCCGTAATGTCGATTCATAGTGCAGTCTCGTAACTGAAATAGAGTTTCTGTATAAAAGAAAGTTGGGACCTGAATAAATGGTGTGAATAAGTTCGGTCTGAATATGTACTTAGAATAGCGGGTGAAAACACTGGTGTGATGGAGTACGTATCGATTTTTACAGTGATTTTACAGAAGCATTCTTTAGATGAAGAAGAGGTATGTCTTTCGGTAGAAAATCCGGAAGAGTGCAAGGTCTAGGAGGAGATACACGATCGTTTCCCTAAAGACCTATAGACTAGCAAGGTATTGATAGGGTTAAGGAGTGACGTGCAGATGAGTGATGAAATGCAGGATTTTGTGATTTGTGATGGTGATTTGACGATCGATCGTCTGGAGACTTATTTAGCGGGTCCAACCATTGCTGTTGACACCGAAACTATGGGATTACTGCCTCAGCGCGATCGATTGTGTTTGGTCCAGCTTTGTGACAACCAAAACCGAGTGACGGTGGTGCGGATTCTGAAAGGCCAAACCAATGCGCCCAATCTGAAAGCCTTAATGGAAGCAACGCAGGTCACAAAGATTTTTCACTTTGCCCGCTTCGACATCACGACTCTGAAATATCACCTAGGCATTGCCGTTAGCCCGATTTTTTGTACTAAGATTGCTAGCAAATTGGCACGAACCTACTCGCCACGACATGGATTGAAAGATTTGATTAAAGAAGTGGTGGGTGTGGAACTCGACAAAACGGCTCAGAGTTCAGACTGGGGCAATGCGGCGAATTTGTCAGATGAACAACTACGTTATGCGGCAAACGATGTGCGTTATTTGATTGAGGCTCGCGAGAAACTGACAATAATGCTAGAGCGAGAAGAACGCTTATCGTTAGCGAACCAATGCTTTGGATGTTTGCCGACTTTTACGGAATTGGACATCGCACAGTACAACAATCTCTTTGAACACTAAGTTACACGGCTTCTAAGCTAGAGCGAAACGACTGAAAGAAAGAACGGATTGCTCTAGCAATGGGTGATTTTGAAATAATAGCCGATCGCATTTCAGCAGTATCAGGAGCAAAGGGAATACCCCAAGTTGCGGATAGAACATCGGCCCATTCAGCACCGGGAACAATTTCTTCAAGGCTCATGAAGTCATCCATGAAGTCAGAGACTACGATGTAAGTGGGTTCTGGAATGTAAGAAGATTGGGTGGAGATTTCGGAAAAAAGAGTGTTAAACATAATAGCCTGGACTCCATCGGTACGGTTTGATATGTGCAAAGCCGAATCTAGGACAGAAATTCAGCGATCGAAACTTAATTAAAACTTACAGCTATATTTGTAGTAAAGCTAGAAAACTCGGTGGAACTCACGAGCAAGTGAATCGTTATTCTCGTTACTTATGTTCAAAGATTACCACACACCTCCGTATACGTACGTAAGTATTCGAGATGGCTTAATAAAGGTTTACGCAAACTTTACAGATTTTATCCACTTTCAGAATTTAAAATAATGGCTCCCTCGCAAATACTGAGATTAACTCAACAAATTCAGGTCGATAAATGGACAATAGTATTGCTTCTATTGGCTTGTGTTTCTATCGGGAACACAGGAGTTCAGGCTGCCGAACTGCCTGCAATCGAGCCTGATTTGCCTGAAGAAGTGCTGCGATCGGAGATTTTATTGGATGGTCGATCGCCATTCGATGGAAAACGGCTGACGGCGACCCAACATGCGGAGTTACAACAGGAGATTGAAAAGGCCAATGAGGTGGAGCCTCAAATCGCTTTGAAGATTCGGAGATTAGTGGGGATGATTAAATTTCGGAAGTTTATTAAACGGGTTTTACCGATCGTGCCGATTAAATAATTTTACGTACTCGGCAGGGTTAAAAAGGGCACAGCCAGGAGAGATTTACTTAATGTCAATTATCGCCCTGATGCAGGGAATCACAGCCTGAAAGGATCCACTGCTCCGATCGCGGTTCTAGAAGCTATTAAACAGATTCTCAATTGAAAACCCGGCCAGTTCATTTAGGATAGCCAGGTTTCAACTCATATTGAGCAGTAGAACTGAGGATTAGAGAGCAGATCGGCCTGTGATTAAGTTGTAGACGACCCCAATCACCGCCAAAACAAGTAACAGATGAATTAATCCACCACCAATATTAACTGATATTCCTAAAATCCAAAGAAGAAAAAGAATGACAGCGCCTGTCCAAATAATATTAATCATGATTTGCCTCTCACTAATGTTACTTTTTAGGTTTGATATTTTCAATTAAACCCAGAACTTTTTCTTTGAATTAACTTGTTTGAATTAACTTGAAGTATCGATCAATTCGTCTTTACATTTCCGGAAATATTCCGAGCCGTTTCTTGAAGTTTATCCTCAACATCTTTGACCACAACCTGTGCCTTATTCCAGCCCCAGCCTTCGCTTTGATTTGCAGGCAAGCTACGATCGACGTTGATTCCAAATAATGTAAGACTCATCACAAAAAAACAATGTTGAATGTAACAAAAAGCTGACGAACTCTATGATGTGAAATCATGAAAGTCTCCAATATTAATGTAATTTTTGTAGATTTACTATATCTACTAGAATCGAGAATTAGTTAATTCAGATCCTCAACAATAGTTTTAATGCTTATTCTGGCATCGAAACTTTTAGGTTTAAAGATCCATCAAGTATTAGAACTCGGGGCATCGCCCGGAACTTCGTAATACATTTCAGGTTCGATCGCATAATTATTGGCTAATCCTTCAGAATCCATGGTGTGACCCCCTGATGCATTAACCTCATCAGTTGAATCATTCTCATGAACAATTTTCTTAAATTCATTGCCTTCTCTTGCTTTTCGAGCAGCTGTTTCTGCTGGAACTAGATGGGCATCATAACTGTCATTACTGATGTTGTGAGGTGTGGAAGTTTCGCTTTTCATTTTGTCACCTATAGAGTGCTAATAGTTTATCTATTTGTTATTTTCTTGACTACGGGTTTTGTAGTCCTTATCCCAGAATCCAAAGCACAGACTCTAATAAAAGTTGTATTTTAGATAATGAATTGAATAATGGTCAGAATCAACCACCTGTTAATTAAAACTGTGGAGAGAATCGTGGCAATCCATCAACCCACGAAGGGAACAGTACAAGAAACCAATGATTGGCTGACTCATAATAATAACTAAAGTAACCTTACTTCTAAAAATAAGCATCTTCATTTAGAATTTTGTTTGCAGTACTTTAGGTATAATAATCGATTCAACCTTATGACCTAGAGGGTCAGGCTATTGCGGCTAAACGTATTAGAGAGTTTCAGATCATTGAAGAAGATTTATTGAAAAAAGCAACGGCTTATTTTGAATTTTTGTCAGATCAAGAATGAATTGATCTTGCAAGCTTTGTTTGAACAAAATTAGCATGTTCAAGCATTAGAGTAATATTCATAGAAAAGCCTCTTCTTGAGTGACCAGCAATGACAATCTACTAATTTAAACTATGACAGATTTCTGGATTTCTAGATAAATATAATAATCTAGATACAATAATAGCGATCGCCCATGAGTTGAAAAGTGATTGAGCGGCAATCGAATATACTTCCAATCACATTCTTCAATTAGTCTGATAGTCACCTCTTCCCTTTGACAAAATCGCAAGGACATCAGATAACAAAGGATAGCCACGTCAATATCCCCGTCGAAGTCCCTATGTCACTCCTGCAAATCAACCATCTCAACCTCGCCTACCCAAACTCCACCGAATGGGTCGTCGAAGACCTTTCCCTCACCCTACAGCCCGGAGAACGGCTAGGACTCGTGGGCGAATCCGGCAGCGGCAAATCGACGATCGGTAAAGCAATCCTACAAATGCTACCCAATGGCTCAACCATTCAAGGCGA
>JANXNM010000060.1 GCA_025354065.1 Synechococcales cyanobacterium 340R_concoct_173_sub
CTATTTGGCTCGGCTTCATCGAAAAACGCTTTGCTATTCTAAATGCGTAAAAATGCTGGCACACTCAATTAGATTGCTACTTCACTACTTAAAATTTGAGGATGTCCCAGTCCCACTTCGAGACATACCTTAATTCAGCAACGCCTTAACTTCTTCTGTGACTTTGTATTCAGCTCCTCAATGCTACTCTTCAACATTTCTGTGCGAATATCACTCTCCGTCGAAACATCATCCGGATTCGCAAACGCCCGTTCTTTAAATAACCGAATACTCCGATTCTTCTCCGCCAAAATCTGCCGATACTCACTCGCCGCCAACATCTCTAACAAATTCCCCTGCGCCACAGTTGGCTTAAACAAATCTCGCTGCCTTGGGTCTACAGGCATCCCGCTAGACCCATTAAACCCATCCTCATCCACCCGCACCAACCCAATCAACGAATTCCCCGCCATAATATTGAAATCCACATTCGGCAACAGCTCAAGTTGTTCAAGCTTCTCCGCCGAAGCCACTAACGTCAAAAACAACCGCAATTTCGTAATCTCCGTCGCCTCCTCCATGATATCCACACCATACAGATTGTCCGTAATAATCCGCTTCTTAATGTAATACTGCATCGACGGATGCTCATCCCGAATCTTCTTCAACCACCCCGTCAATATTGGATTTTTAATAAACTCAATCCGCCCTACGATCGCCGAATAAATATTAATCAACGTCTTCATCGCCGCCACCAAAAACGCCCCCGATCCACAAGCCGGATCTAAAAGCGACAACTTTGGCAATATTCCTTCCAACAGGAACAGACACAAATCAGCATCAAGATTGAACAGGAGTTCCTCGATCGATTCAAACTGCCACCGTTCCGCATTCACCTTATCCAAAATCAACTTATTAATCGTCCGATCGCACAAATACTCTGTAATCTCAGGCCGCGTATAATAAGCCCCAAACTCCTTTTGGTTAATATACTTCTCAAAAATATAGCCCAACACCTCAGGCCGAATCTCCTTATCCTCCCCACCCGGCGAATCATCCAAATTCCACAAATAGCCTTTAAATAAATCTAACGTCTTCCCAAACGCCTCATTTGCGATCGAAATCTCATACTTCTTCTCAATCCAATGTTTCGCAAACAATCCACCATTTAAATACTTGATTTCGCCTAAAAGCTGTTTTGCTTCGATCGATCGACGCGCCGCCGGAAGCGCAAACCCCTCAAAGAACAACAACTCTAAAAACTCACCATAAAAATCTTTCCCCTCAAACAACTCAAACTTATCCCGCAAATAATTCTCATTTCCATCCACAAACCCCTTGTACTGCAAAAAATATACAAACATCAACCGATTCAAAATCACCGACGCATACCAACGCCGATCGTTCTCATCATCAATCCCCTCAATCTGCAATACAAACCATTCCAAATGCGCCTTAAACTCCCCATAAAACTTCTTCGTCACCGCCTCAACATCCAACGCCGCCTGCAACCGTTTCGCCGCATCCACCACCGTCGGATCGCCTAATTCAAAATCCTCAAG
>JANXNM010000064.1 GCA_025354065.1 Synechococcales cyanobacterium 340R_concoct_173_sub
ACCACATCTATATCCTTCGGTGGCACAATTTGGCCGAAGTTGATGTTGAAACCGTGGGCAAAGGCTAGAGTCTTACCTGCGCTGAGGTTTGGAGCGATTTGCCGTTCGTAGATGTCGCGTTGGACTTCATCAGGCAAGAGAATCATGATGAAATCAGCAGCCTTGGTGGCATCTGCAACGTTTTTCACGTCCAAACCTGCGTCCTTCGCCTTCAGCGCGGATTTGCTGCCTTCATACAGTCCGACAATGACGTTGACACCGCTGTCACTTAAATTTTGAGCATGGGCATGGCCTTGAGAGCCAAAACCAATGATTGCAACGGTTTTGCCGTTGAGTAGGTCGAGATTTGCATCTGCGTCGTAGTACATCCGCGCCATAGTCTTAATTCTCCTTGAGGGCTTCGCTTTGCAAGCGTTGAAAAGCCTGTAAAAAATAGCAAGCCCATATCTTAGCAAGAAGCGGGACTTGAACAGCGGTGGAATGTTACATAACTCACAAACTCGAAAGTCATACAAGAAATAGAGAAGACCTACGATCGCAGGCTTTGGAATGGCAAAATCACCGTAAAGGTCGTTGCACCGCCCACACTCTCCAGCTTCACTTCGCCGCCAAGCCGCAATGTCAGCTTCTTTACTAGGGCGAGTCCTAATCCGGTTCCGCCCAGTTTACGAATGTCTAGGCGAGGAATTCTATAAAACCTCCCGAACACCTTCGATCGTTCTTCCAAGGGAATCTCAACGCCAGAATTAATCACCTGTAGATAAAGCTGGGTGGGCGAATTCGATCGGGTATTTTTTTTCTGGAAGACGTGAATCCAAATACTTTCTCCGCTGGGCGTATAACGATAGGCATTATTCAGCAGCTCAACCATAATGCGTGACAGACTATTTTGATCGCAAACTAGGGCTGGAAGGTCGGGTTCAATATCAATACTGTAATTGATGTTATGTTCCTGGAAGCGTTTCGGGAAGGGATTGACGACGTAGGTTAACCATTGCGGTATGTCAATGGAGCTAACCAGCAACGAAACGGTCTCATTGTCTAGCTGTTGCAAGTCCAGCAAATCTTGAATCAGCTTGATTTCCCGATCGCATTCTTTTTGTAACACTTCCAAATAGC
>JANXNM010000122.1 GCA_025354065.1 Synechococcales cyanobacterium 340R_concoct_173_sub
CTAGACAGCTCCGGCAAAAGTCTCCATCGTCGAGGCTACCGTGCAGCTATGGGAGCGGCTCCGCTGAAAGAATCACTAGCGGCAGCTTTGATTGAAATGTCAGGTTGGCAACCCGATCAAATGTTTTACGATCCGATGTGTGGGTCTGGAACCCTACCGTTAGAAGCCTGTTTGAAAGGATTAAACATTGCACCGGGACTTTTCCGAGAAGGATTTGGGTTTGAGACTTGGTTGGATTATGACGAGAAATTACTTGAAGAATTGATTGCATCGGCTGAATCGAAACAGCTCAAACAATTACCCTCTCCCGTGTGGGGCAGTGATGGTAATGGCGAAATTGTGGATCAAGCGATCGTGAATGCAACTCAATGCGGAGTCACGGGTCACATTTACTTTTCAAAAATCGACCTAACTGAAGTGGTCGCACCTTCTGATAGTGGAGTTCTATTTTGCAATCCACCCTATGGCGAACGCATTGGTCGGGACAGTGATTTGGGGGCATTTTATAAGCAATTGGGCAATGTTATGAAACAAGAATTTAAAGGCTGGACGGCCTATGTTTTGAGTGGCAATAAAGAACTTTCACAATGCATTGGTTTACGATCGGCCCAGCGCACTGCTGTTTACAATGGCACCATTCCTTGCCAACTTATGAAATACGAATTGTATTAACTAGTACAAGGCGTGACACCATTCCTTGTCAACTTATGAAATACGAATTGTATTAACTAGTACAAGGCGGCTAAAGTGAAGATACTATAAGAAGAAATGAAATAACGGTCAAAAATTAGTGTTTACGGTATCTCCAAAAGCATTGCATTTAGAAGAGTTGGAACAAGAAGAATTGGAACAGATAGTCAATCGACACAGTACACCGCAGCAAATAGCCCAACGAGCAAAGATTCTTGTTTTAGCCGCCTTGTACTAGCCAAATCTTCTGGAGTCATTGACTGAGCAGTGATTTTTCCTTTGTCAGTTTTCAGAATGGTTTTCCCCGTATCGTTAGCGATCGCGATATCGCCACTTTCATTTCTTTGCAAGGTATAGTTCTCACCCTTAAAAGTCTCTCTTCCTGTCTGACTAAGAAAATTATCGACAACGACAATCCCTCTAGAGCCATCAGGAGCTAGATCTCCCATTTTAGCGCTCGCGGCAGAATAACCCTGCTTTTGAGTGAGGTCAGCCAGATCGATATTGGTGGTCTGCATAGCAGTCTGTGTAAAGTCGATTTATGATTTAATAGTTGTAACAAATCATAAATACAAGGCTGGACTAAAATGCCAGACTAAGAACTAATCGCAATAATGATAGCAACTTCGCTAGACTTAATAGATTCTTGCTTGATAACTCAACAAGTCATTAATCTTTTGCAACAGCATAAGGGATACTATGTGGGGCATACTCATTTTCGTAATGGAGATCATAGTGATGGATGGATTGAGAAAGGCTCACTTATCCGTCATCCAGCCAGCTTAGATCTGATGACAAAGTTTCAGTCTTTGAAAATCTCTCAGTATTTTCCTGAAGTCCAACTTCTGATTGGTGCGCCTCTCTGTGGTGCAATTGTTGCTAGTAGTGTAGCTCGTCATCTCGATCTCGATCTGACTGTAACAGTTAAACAGTCTAATAAAATTTTATTCCATCGAATGAATGTGCCAATTCAGGGTACTAAGGCTGTCTTGGTTGAAGACATGATCTGTTCAGGGAATGATGTGCGTGAACATATTCAATTTTTTGAAGAATTCGGGATTGAATTGTTAGGTGTTAGCACTTGGATTAACCGCCAACCAGACTACATCGCTGGATATTTGGTTAGTAGTCTTCTCCCTGCACCTTTTCGGAACTATTCAGAAATAGATTGTCCAATGTGCCTAGAAAATATCCCTATACAATACGTCAATATTCGTGAGTAATTGTTCGTTATTAGTGTTTTTTGTCAAAATAAAAATAAAAATTGATGAATCGACAACCTTTATTACAACTGATTGAGAAGGCGGCGACGGAAAGGTGGGAAGAACTTAATCTGTCGGCGCTGGGCTTGACTGATTTACCGCAAGAGGTTTTTCAATTAAGTCATTTAAAACGGTTGATTTTGGGAAAGTGGAATAAACTGGAGCGGAAGGGGTTTGAAAACCAGTTGACGACTTTACCGATCGAGATTGAGCAGCTTGAAAAGCTTGAAGAGTTAAATGTTAGTTGTAACCAGCTTACGACTTTGCCAGACTCGATTTCTAACTTAGTAAATCTAACTAGGCTTGATCTTAAACGAAACCAAATTTGTGAGATTCCAGACTCGATTTCTAAGTTGGCAAATCTAACCAGCCTTGATCTTAGACGTAACCAAATTTGCAAGATTCCAGACTCGATTTCTAAGTTGGCAAATCTAACTGTGCTTTCTCTTAACCGTAACCAAATTTGTGAAATACCAGACTCAATTTCTAAGTTAACAAACCTAACTACACTTTCTCTGTGGCACAACCAAATTTATGAAATACCAGACTCAATTTCTAGATTGACAAACCTAACTAGGCTTGATATCAGTGGCAATCAAATTTGTAAAATTCCAGACTCAATTTCTAAGTTAGCAAATTTAACTACTCTTTCCCTTTGGCATAATCAAATTTCTGAAATACCAGAATGGATTATAAATCTTTCCTCTCTATCCGTTTTAGATTTAGCAGATAATTCAATTCAGGCGTTACCCTATGTGTTAACATGCTTAGAAAGATTAAGTGTCTTACGAATAGAAAATAATTTACTTTCTATTCCATCTCATATTTTACGACAAGGATGGGGTGAGAAGTATCATGATACTGGTAATCCCAAAGCTATACTTGATTATTATTTTTCGCTTGATTCAAACTAAATTTATAGCAACATAAAACTCTAGCTAAAGATTGTTTTAGTAATTGTAATCTTTCCAGATAAGCAAGCATTGACATCAGTATATGTCTCTGAAATACGATCTATATCCCTGCCTATATATTGAAAATATTCACCATCTTTCTTAAATTCTGTTAAAAGAGGGTATCTACATAATTCACAAAACACTATTTCTGGTTCAGGAGATTCACAAGATAGATAAGGAAAATTTACATTCCAAAATGAGCCTTTTTCCATAGGATGATCTAAAAGAAGTTTTAAAACTTTTGAAGTCCACTGTTCGGTTTGATTCCAGTTTATTCCTAGCCCAAATTTTCTAAATTGAGAAAATGCAATTCCTGGAATACCATGAAAACTTGCTTCTCTTGTTGCAGCAATAGTGCCAGAGGAATAAAAATCTGCTATACCTAGATTGCACCCAGCATTAACACCAGACAGTACAAACTTTACTTCATCGCATAGATGTGTTATTCCTAACCTAACACAATCGACGGGAGTACTTGAAACTGCAAACTCAAAAGATGATTTCTGTTCTACATGAATTTGAGTACGAGTATTAACCTGATGACCACACCCTGTTAAATTATCTTTTGGAGCTACTAATATTACTTTATCTTGCGTAAGTTTTGAGATTGCAGAAAACAATGTGTGAATTCCTGGTGCATTAATTCCATCATCATTTGTTACAAGAAAAGTCATTTTGTTACCTTTAAATCTAGAAATTTAATAAAATTCGCATTTTAAGCAGTAAAAAACTTATTAATAGTGCCAACAATAAACTCTACTTGATCTAAAGTTAGTGCTGGAAATAAGGGAAGGCGTAACAAACGATCAGAAATGTCATTAGTTTGTTTCAGTTCGCCGTGAGTTCGTCCGTAACGTAGTCCTGCTGGAGAACTATGTAAGGGGACATAAGGATATGCGATATTAATGCCTTCTTCTTTAAAATAATTAATTAAGTTGTTCTGAGTTGATGAATTCTCTAAAAGAATATAATACATATGAGCATTGTGTTCACAATAAGACGGAATGATGGGACGACGCAACTTACCACTTTGTTCTAAATATTCTAAGCTCTGGTGATAATGTTGCCAAATCTCTATTCTTGCTCCTGTTATTTTTTCTGCTTCTTCTAGTTGGGCATAAAGAAAAGCAGCAATGATTTCTCCCAATAAATAGCTTGATCCTTTATCTACCCATGTATATTTATCTGACTGACCTCGAAAAAATTGACTGCGATTAGTACCTTTTTCGCCAATAATTTGAGCGCGGTCTGCAAACTTTTCTGCATTGATTAAAAGAGTCCCTCCTTTCCCACAAACGATATTTTTAGTTTCATGAAAACTAAAACAACCCAAATCTCCAATACTCCCAAGGGGGCGACCTTTATAACGAGACATAAATCCTTGCGCTGCATCTTCAATCAAGAGCAAGTTATGTTTCCGAGCAATTTTTTTTAGAGCATCCATTTCACAACTTACACCACCATAATGAACAGGTACAATAGCGCGAGTGCGCTCAGTAATTGCAGCTTCCACTAAGGTTTCGTCAAGATTGAGAGTGTCAGATCTAATATCTACAAACACAGGTATAGCACCTTGCATAACAAAAGCATTGGCAGAAGAAACAAAAGTGTAACTGGGGATAATTACCTCATCTCCTTGTTCCAAATCAACGAGAATTGCCGCCATCTCCAATGCTGCTGTACAAGAGTGAGTAACTAAAGCTTTGAAGCTTCCTGTTGCTTGTTCGAGCAATTGACAACATTTTTTTGTGTAATTACCATTACTGGCTAGTTTGCCTGTATTAAGAGCTTGGCTGATATACCAGAGTTCTTTACCAGTCATATATGGTTTGTGAAAAGGAATAGAGTTCATAAGATAAATTATAGGAAGGTAGACAATTTTTTGAGAATGTATTTTTCAATCTGATTTTATGATTTCTGTTATTACTGCTTCTAAGATCAATAAGGACACAGTAAAGTCTAACTTTGGCCATATATCACAAGCAGAATAATCCAGTACTTCTCCTAGAACATAGCGATAGGTTCCTCCTATTGATAAGCAAAGGGAAGCGAAGTGCCCCCATGAAACAAAGTCATCTTCTGGAAGTAATTCAATCAACACACGGTAGTATGAGAAAATAATATTTGTCAAACCTGCACCATGTGGACCGACTACTATACTAGCATTGCTAAATAGTAGAATTTGTTCAGCTACATTCAATGTTTCTAGCTCGTAAACATTGAAATTCCACTTTCTCATCAAAAGGATCACTTCGTCTTCATTTATCACTCTTCTGCTTCTAGCGTGTCTGCGTGTGATATATATTCTTTCTTTTTTACTAGTTTGATTTATATCTAGAGATTTGCAGGCTAAATGTCGTAGATGCTCTATGTTACTGTTTGAATACGTAAAACCTACACGAGCAGGCGATGCTACGACGAGATTCTTTGCCCTTACGTATCTTTGCTCAAGCATTTCTATTCCAAGAATACTTAAAAATTCTTGATAGAATGAAGGCAACGAAATTAATGGAGTAGTTGCAATGAAAATAGGTGGAGGAACCAGAGAATTTCTTACAAATATATAACTTGGTAAGCGCAAAACAATATCAACGACACAATGATAATAGTTGTCACCAAAGGGAGTTGTCAGCAAAATAGCACAATCAAGTGGTTGGGATAATGTAGGTAAAAATTGATATAACCAAGCACGGATATAAGTTGTCCAGTAAATAGGAAATCTTGCAAACAACCCCTTTCCCTTTGCAGCAAGCAACTCTGTAATAATTCTTCCTTTACGATTAACCCCAATCTCGCCGTGTAAACATACGTTTTGTTCTACATATGTATATACATTCAAAGGAGTGTTTTGCGATATCTTTTTAATGCCACAAGAAAAGGAATTAGAATTGTGGGAAATATCGCTCTCACTTTCTATGATCTCTAGATGGTTTTCAACCTTTACAAGTTCATGTGGGATATAAGTGTTTAATCGTTCGCTCATCTTCTTAAGATGGTCTGGTTGAATACAAAGCAAACGGGTTACAAAATTCTTTAAAACTGTAGAAATCATATATTAATATTTGTTTCTTAATAGTTCTATTCTACGATTTTAATGCTTAGAAGGTTTGGACTATTTTATGGTGTGAATTTAGAAGAATCTCCTTTTATTACCACACTGGACTTACCATCAATACTAACTGGAACATCACCAGCAATTGTTACTCTTTGAACTCTTCGAGGATGGTTGCCATAATCAGCAAGTGCATAATGCTGTGTAACTCTGTTATCCCAAAAGGCTATATCTCCTAAATGCCAACGCCATCGCACTGTATTTTCAGGGCGAGTTATATAAGACTGCAACAATCGTACTACATCAATTGATTCAGATGTTGAAAGCCCTTGAATACGATATACATGTTCGTCAATAAATAATCCACGTTCTCCTGACTCAGGGTGAATCCGAACGACTGGATGTAAAGTTTCATAAAGACTACTAGGGTCAGAAATGGCTCTATAATCAATCGCCTCATTAAATAGATTGATTGCAGGTGTTATGTGGTGATTAGCATTGCTGTGTAATGCCCAAAGCTGGTCTGCAAAACTACGAAGGTGAAGTGGCAGGTCTCGGTAGGCACTGACTGTATTAGCCCAAAGTGTGTCTCCCCCTATTGGAGGCATCTCTACCATTCGCAAAATGGAGCCTAAAGGAGGACGATCTACAAAAGTAGTGTCAGTGTGCCAACTATTGGAATAGTTGCAGTTTTTATTGTAATTTAGATCAAAGATTTCTGGATAACTAGGTAAAGAGGGAGCAGTTGGATGTGCTTTTGTGACTTCTCCAAAATTTCGAGCAAATGATATTTGTCCCTTAGTATCTAAGATCTGGTTGCGAAAAAAGATGACTTTGTACTGTAACAGTGTTTGACGAATATCGCTAATTAACTCATTTGTTAGATCTGTAGATAAATCTAATCCAATTATTTCGGCTCCAATACGCCCAGAAATTGGTTTGACATCGAAAGTACTAGATAACATAATTGACAATCTCTCCTAATTTTTTAAATTCAACAAATATAACTTTCTCAATCCAAGTATAGAATGACACAGTTGCTTCCTAACTACTCTTTCTGGATTTTACCCACCCGCCAGATTGAGTGCAACTATTAAGGACTTCATGAAATTCAATCATAAGAGTATTTTTCCCTAGTCCGTGTGGCAAATGGCTATCAAATTCAAAGTCATAATTGATATCTAAAGTGTTTTTAAGTAAAAACTCGCTCATTGCCAAATAATCTCTGATATCTAACTGGTTTGGTAATTGCTCTTCTAAAATCTCGAACTCATTTTTCAAAAGCAAATGTTTAAAGAACTCAAAAGTCAATAAGCTATTGATATGGCAGACTAGAATTCCACCCTTGTTAAGGTTCTGTTTTGCCAATTCTATGAGCGAGATAAAGAATGAAGGTTTTGCAAAATATCGCTCATCACGATCTCTTTCATCAAGATTTATAAAATATGGAGGGTGAGAAAATATTGTATCCACTTTTGGCAGGTTATAGCTACGATAATTCACAACATCAATGTTAATAGTTTCAACGAACTGAGAAAGATCCCAAATAATAATGTTCTTTTGACATACTTGAATTGCTTTACTATCTATATCTAGCGCAAACACAGGGATCTTAAATTTATTTGCAACAAATAGGCTAATTATACCAGTTCCACACCCCACCTCTAAAAATGAATTACCAAAATCCAGTTTGTCAATATATGAAAGTGTTCTTTCAACTGCATATTTAGGGTTCATAACATCTGATGTATACAAGATGGGATAATCAAGCTTAGAATGTGAAAACTCTTTCCAGGATGGATCAATCATTTTTCTAAAATCTCTTAAAATAAAACGATTTTTGAATATATTAAATCTTTAGATAGTGGTCTACCATAAAATCAATGACATACGCGGCGATCTTGGTGTGATTTTACCTTCTAATAATTCCTCAGCAGTTGCAATAGGAATCTCCCAGCATGATTCGATAAATTCAGAAGACAATTCTGAGCGTCTATTTGATGGTAATCCTGCATATAGAGATTTCATGGAATAGTAAGGAGGTAAAGGAAGAGCCTCACGATACATTGCACCACAATACATTTCAGGATCATCTTGGTTAGGTTTATTTTGTGGAACAGGAAAGATAGCTGTTTGGTCAAGTAATAGAGAAACTTGGGAGCCATATGTGAGGCGCAATGGATTTTCACAAGCAGGAATATCATGTTCAACTAAGAAATCAACAATCTTATCCTGTCTATCTCTCAAATCATCATTTTCATACTTAGCTGTCATAACATTTGGTATAGCAAGCCCTCCCAAAGATTGATATTTGGTCAATACAGATAAGCGTGTATTTAAAGGTTGATCTAGATCGAGTGCGCTAATAGATACTTTTAACTCAACCCCGAAATTGGCTAAATCTGACAAAATAGATTCTGTAGGATGACTAAGGCACTTAGTTATAAAAAGTAAATGTAGTCCACTAGATGTGACAGTTCCTGCAAAATCTCTTGCTTTTTCCCAGTTGATACTGGGGTCACTGTTGAAACCATTTTTGACAAATTTTTGGGTTGAAGGAAGATGTGCTAGATCTTCACGTAATAAATCTATATCCAGTTTATTCTCTACTCGGCAACCAAAATTATAACCTCTTGAAAAAGCTGCCTTTGCTGCGAAACAGTTACCGTAGCAGACAACTGATGCTGGCAAACAGCCCCAAAATAGATCTGTGGTTAAAGAATCACTCGGTAATCCCCCACGAGTTCCTGCACGAATTAACACTGGTTCTGGAGTACGTAAATCAGGTCTTTTGGAATAATGACCGAATGAACTTGCAACTGACTCTCGAATGCACTCAGCTAAAGATGGATTCAAAGCTGGAATTCTAATATCAGTCTCGTTGAAATCTTGATTTGTAAAGTTCTTCATTTATGAATTGGCTAAAACATCAAAGGAGCTTATACCTAATCAAATGCTAGGATATATAGATTGAAATACAGGATCAGAATCTAGCTTTAATGCTTTAAGTGCATTTTTGTAGAAAATCTTTGGAAGGACATCTTCATTCCAAGGTAGCTGTAGATAACCGTTAACAGCATCCTTTAGAGACATGAATGGATAAGCACTGCCAAAAATAAACTGGTCGGCAAAGCCATACATATTACGATTCACCGCCTCTACCCAATCCATAGTCCCTAGACCATTGAGTAGGTAAACATCTGGCGATGCCCAAACGTTATCACGTCTTTGACAGACCATAATCATTTCTCTAACAAATGGATAACATCCGTGCCCACAGATTATTCTCAAATCAGGAAAATCTTCTGCCACATCTTCAATATATTTGGGATTCGCGTAGTCAAAGTTTTTACCGCCTAGCAAACCAGATGTTTGGGGGATAATAGCCATATCCAAATCTACGCACTTTTGATAAATAGGATAGAGCACTCTATCATTTAGCAAACACCCAGGAGAACGTCCAGGTTCAATAAAGGCAGCTTTTAATCCAAGATCACTGCAACGCTCCAGTTCTTCTAAAGAATTATGAAACGTGTTCCCCACATCAATACCAGCAACACCGATTATTTTACCAAGATGCTCATGCTGTAATGCAGCAATTTCATCATTCGATGTAGTCCTAGCTGGTTGGTCTCTCTTGCCAATACGCGCACCTGGATTATTGCCAGAAACAGATACTGCTGAGGTAATACCTGAATCTTCTAAATCTTTTAGAAAAGTATCTAGACTCCCTGATTTCAGTGCTGGAACATAGTCTAACCTTCCAATATTTTTCATAATAGTATGAAAGTACTGCGCTGTACTCAACGTAGGAACCCTACATCTCATATCAATAATCATCTTTTTCAACCCTTTATCTTTTTACCAATCATTAAGAAAGCAAAATCGCGAAAAACTCTCTATGAGAGTAATCTTAGCAGATAGATTAGTATATTACAAAGCTAATACCAAATCACAAAAGAGAGGCAACAGATAGAGTTATCCAGTATTGAAGGTCTACCGACCAGAGAAGCAATTACAGATTTAGGCATTTTGGAGAGACGATTCTTCACCAAAAGCCGCAACTCATCCATATTTTTGGTAAAGCAAATCGCAACCCTTGCTTCAAATGCAACCAAACGCGCTCAATTGGGTTTAACTGTGGAGAATGAGCAGGCTGAAATATCAAAATGATATTACTCGGCAATCGTAAGCGCTTAGCCCGATGACAACCAGCTTGATCAACTTGCATGATAATCAGCAATTCCAAATCCAAACGGTAAAATAGGATACAAATACGACTCGTGTTTATGTAGACAAGAGATATTAAGCTAATTTCTGAGGTTTTTGGCATTGCCTCCTCGAATCTTAGTCTCTTAGAGAGTCAGTAACCTGAAAACAAACTTGATAAGTCATTAAATAAAGCATTACGTTGATTCTGTATATTGGAATAAAACCCCTTTCCAGCAAGCATTTCAGGCTTTTGCACCTTTGGCTACATTCTGAATTTAGAATTGCTGCATGATAATGATGCTGTCTGCAAAGTTCTCTGATACAAGGTCAAGCAATATTTGAAAACAATCAGTATTGAGATGGCTAAATTCATAGAAAAAGCTCTCTCCCGTGGCTGGTTCGACGATACTGTATAGCCACGTAGCCTGAAACTGCCACTGGACTTTTGCCTTGGGCTTGACACCACGAGCGGTTATTTTACGACCACTGACAGTTTTCAGACCGATCCTTGTTTCGTCTTGACAAAAGAAACGGACTTTTGCCGTTACGCCCAACACAGTCACGACATACCATGCAATCATGGATAGGTTCTCAGAGAGTTCCTTTTATAGTCTTCAGCCTGCGCTTGGTCTTGGCTGGCGATATAGGGTCTGGCTACTTTCGGGCTTGCCTTCATTCGGTAATATACTAGGGTTGGTATTTTCTGCAATATGAAATTTATCTTTAACCCTAGATTAAATATGGCTCGTCATAAATCTTTGAGATCATTCATGTTGAGTTTTGCGGCAGCGATCGTCCTAGTGGCCTGTACACACGTTTCATCGCCGCCGTTAGCCCCTTCCACTCAAGCACAATCGGCGCCTTCTACCCTACTGATTACTGCTGCTGCAAGTCTTCAGAAACCACTTCAAGAAATTGCACCACTCTACGAAAAATCTGGAAATAATCGCAAAGCTAACTACAACTTTGCCTCGTCCGGATCACTACAACAACAGATTGAACAAGGTGCTCCGGCGGACCTATTTATCTCTGCATCCAATAAGCAGATGGAAGCATTGCAGCAAAAAAAATTATTATTAGATGGAACTCGACAAGCTTTACTGACCAATCGTCTAGCGCTAATTACGCCCAAATCATCCACCTTAAAACTGACCGATTTTAGTCAACTTACTCGCCCTGAAATTCAGCGAATCTCTGTTGGCGAACCTAGGAGTGTTCCGGCAGGACAATATGCCGCAGAGGTGTTCAAAAAAATGGGAATTTTAGATCAAATTGAATCTAAATTTGTGTTTGGGGGCAATGTAAAATCTGTTTTAGCTT
>JANXNM010000167.1 GCA_025354065.1 Synechococcales cyanobacterium 340R_concoct_173_sub
GACGTTTGGGGAATCCCATGGGGGCGGTGTGGGTGTGGTGATTGATGGCTGTCCGCCGAAGGTTGCAGTGTCTCGCGAGGCAATTCAGATGGAACTCGATCGTCGTCGCCCCGGCCAAAGCAAAATCACCACGCCGCGTAATGAAGCGGATCAATGCGAAATCCTATCAGGAATGCTCGATGGTGTGACCTTGGGAACCCCTATTGCGATTATGGTGCGCAACAAGGACCAACGATCGCAGGACTACGGCGACATGGAGCAAAAGTATCGGCCTTCCCACGCAGATGCGACTTATGACGCAAAGTATGGCATTAGGGCCGTGGCGGGCGGCGGGCGATCGTCAGCGCGGGAGACGATTGGCCGAGTGGCGGCAGGGGCGATCGCGAAACAGATTCTTAAAGATTTTGCCAATACTGAAGTGATTGCCTACGTGAAGCGGATCAAGGATTTGGATAGTCATGTGGATCCGGCGACGGTGACGATGGAGCAGGTGGAGAGCAATATTGTCCGATGTCCTGATGGGGAAGCTGCCGATCGGATGGTGGATTTAATTCAGCAAATGTCAAAGGAAGGAGATTCGATCGGCGGCGTGGTGGAATGTGTGGTGCGGAACTGCCCGATCGGGTTGGGGGAGCCTGTGTTTGATAAGTTAGAGGCGGATTTGGCGAAGGCGGTGATGTCGTTACCTGCGACTAAAGGATTTGAGATTGGGTCGGGGTTTGCGGGAACGCTGCTGCGGGGCAGTGAGCATAATGATGAGTTTTATATGGAGGGCGATCGGGTCAGGACGGTGACGAACCGATCGGGCGGCATTCAGGGCGGGATTTCTAATGGCGAATACATTACGTTGCGGATTGCGTTTAAGCCAACGGCAACGATTCGTAAAGAACAAAATACGGTGACGAATGCGGGCGAGGCGGTGACGTTATCGGCCAAGGGACGACATGATCCCTGTGTGTTGCCCCGTGCGGTGCCGATGGTGGAGGCAATGGTGGCGTTGGTGCTGTGTGATCATTTGATGCGGCAGCGGGCGCAGTGTGGAGAGGGCTTTTTAGGGTCGAGTTTCGAGGTTGGGGATGAGTGATTTTTTTGAGTTTGAGGCTGATTTTGTGGAGTCGCTGCGGTGCATTCCGATGCAGGTGCGGTTTAAGTTGGATACGTGTGGTGTGAAGCTGAAGTTACATCAGTGGAGTTTGTTTAATGCAGACGATAGGGTTCAGTTAGTCGATCGTGCTTGTGTGAGTGGGGCTGAAATTCAGGGGTACCGATCGTTTTTGGAGGCGCTGGTTTTGCTGCGATCGGGCGAGGTGGCTAGTGAGTTAGCGATCGATTCCGAGCCACCTTGGTTGAATGATTTGGTGATCCCAGATTCGGTGATGGAAAAAGCTGAGTCGGTTGGAGCGGTCCTGCTGGGTTCTCAGTGGGCAAGGTTAGATCCGTTGAGGCGGTTTGCGTTGATTAAGTTAAGCCGATCGAATCATGAAAATGCTAATTTTCGGCCTGCGTTGGAGGAATTTGGCTTAGTTTAGGGCTGCGCGATCACTAGCAATTCTGAAGATTCTGATAATGGGTTTGTATCACTTCAAGGCTCCAAATTTTCCAAAATGGATTGAATTTCTGGCAAGATTCCTCAATATCCTACTGATATAGATAGTCAGCAGCAATTCTAAAGACATATTCATAAAGTAGTGCATAGCTGTTTAGCGTTAAGCAGCTATGCACATGTATTAACTAGACAGGGCAATTCTGGTATCAAATGCATAGTTACAACATAGTAACTGCATCAAAGTAGTAGAAATTACTCGGGGCGAACTGATTCAGCAATCATACCCTTGTTACTTTTTGACGATTCGAAGGAAGCGGTTTGACCTTCTTTTAGACCTTCGGAACCATCGCCTTCAATCGCCTAATGGTGTACAAACACGTCAACACTGCCATCTTGAGGGGTGATAAAGCCGAAGCCTTTTCCATCATTTTACCATTTAACGGTACCGATTCTGCGACTATACATAATGTGCCTCCAAGAAACATATAGATTTAACGGAATTGTACTGCACGAGGTCGAAGTTTGTAGCTTACGCTAGCCTACTGTCCCTATCTAAAAAACGCACAAGGAGCACCATTTCGATCGATGGACTGAAGGATAAGCGATCGGAACCTAACAATTATTAGGTGGAAATTTCTACATATCAACCTAAATCAAAGGTGACAGCCAGAAAACCTTCGTACATCTCCTCGACAAAAGCATAAATCTTCTTACTACTTTCTCGGCATATAAAAAGTGATAGAAATTACTCTAGGCGAACTTGTGCAGCTTGCATACCCTTTTGACCTTTTTCTGCTACGAAGGAAACAGCTTGACCTTCTTTGAGACATTTGAAACCATCGCTTTCGATCGCTTTAAAGTGTACAAACAGGTCGTCATCACCATCTTGAGGAGTGATAAAGCCGAAACCTTTTTCATCGTTGAACCATTTAACGGTACCGATTTTGCGATTCGACATGGTGTATCTCCAAAAAATATATGTATTCAGTAGCACTATGCCATAGGATGCCTAGGCTCGTAGCTCACACTAACTTACCATTCTTATTAAATAAAATGCACAAAGCATACTGTTTCGATCGAAGGACTAAGAGACAAGCGATTGAGATGGTGAGTACGAAGGGGAAGGCGGTGCTGGTCAAGGGTTTGGTGTTTCGGTTGGCGGTGCCGATCGAGGTCTTTAAGTTGGTGTGCGGGGAGGTGGAGATTGAGCGATCGTGCTTGTGTGAGTGGGGCTGAAATTCAGGGGTACCACACGTTTCTGGAGGCGCTGGTTTTGCTGCGATCGGGCGAGGTTGCAAGTGCTGGCGATCGACCCCGAGCCACCCTGGTTCAATGATTTGATGATTCCAGATTCGGTGATGGAAAAAGGACCATCCGATCCACGGTTGATATACTAATTAATACATCGGTTTTCTGGTGGAGCCGCGCTTGAAGTTCTCCTAGGGTCGAATCGGGCTGTTCCTCGACTAACTGTCGAAGGATTTCTAATTGCTCAGGGGTTAACTTGATAGGAGTCTGCTCCGTGCGAATCTTCGGTCCAATGGTGCCTAATTCACGATACTGGGTCAGTAATTTATGAACAAATTTCAAGGTAACGCTAAAGTTTTTCGCCAGCTGACGTTGTGAAATATCACCGACTGCATAAGCATCCACAATCTTCTGACGTAAATCTAAAGAATAGGTTTTCATATCATCTAGAAATCAACATTGATACTTACTGTAAGTCATTAGGTCAATAAGCGCTCTACGATCGATTGCATCGTCCTCTCTTACGATCGCAGCTAAATAGCTATGAGCCTTCATTATATATCTTAAAAGTTTCAGAGAAATTAGGTGTGATTTTAACTGTTTATGAAGATCCCATTTTTGGTCAAGTGGTTTTCACATTATTTCGGGCAGTCACACAGGATAGACTCAACAGAGCGTATCAAAGTGTCGCAGAATTGCTTTATCAAGAATTGACTCAGGCCGATCACGAAATTGCTCAGGCTACATCAACGTTATGGCTCGAACGCTTACACTTTAGGATCAATATGGCATTATCTATCAGGCCATCAAAATTCTATCCAATGATGATCTAAAAATCAGTTTTCTAGAAGCTCTGGCAGAATTAGAAGATAGTGAATGTCATAGAACTCGAAAGTTCCCAAAAACGAGACCCCACAAAATTCGTGGAATTAAACAAGCAATCTATCGTGCAGACATTGATAAGATTTCAGGCTGGCGACTTCATACTCACTATATGAATAGCGAAATTCGTCTCAAATATATCATTGAAAGCCAAAGACATGATGATGATGTCATGGAGGTGATTAAATCCAAAAAGATTCGCTATGAATAATATAAATTTTGACGATCGGGCGTGTTTTGTTTGGTCATTTTAGGTAAGCTCTAATGCTAAAACTCATCTAGAAGTTTAAAAGTAACTAATAATCACTATCAGCCACACAAATTCCCTGACACTTTATTTTATTAGTCGCAGTTCGCAAACAATGAGGGCAAAGTATTTTTTCAGGTACTTTGTCTAGTCCGGTTGTTTGATTGACATGTGATTGATTGTCGTCAATTTGATTGCTTTCAGTCATTGTTTGATTGGGGTTAGCTAAATGAGTTCGATCGTTCATCGGTCTTGTAAACCTAATTTCAGTATATCGTGTGAAATTTACAACAGCAGCCTTAATTCCCTAAACACTAAAAAGGATGGAGACATGAATTATCCCCATCCTGCTAAATTAATAAACCGTCTTAAACCGCAACTGGAACTTTCACGAACAGCTTCAGAATCCGATCGGCCATTTGATTTGGATTTAAATTATTGTCAGCCTTGGACTCTTCTGGTGTGGCATGTTCCACCAAAATATCCTCAATGCCAATTCGAGTGACCGGAATACAAATTTCCGCATCCAGAAGAGACTCGGCGATCGCACTGCCAAACCCACCCATAATACAGCCCTCTTCCATCGTCACCACTCGACCAATTTTTTGGGCCAAGGGATGAATAAGAACCTTATCCAGCGGTTTGACAAAGCGGGCATTAATGACAGTCGCCTCAATCCCATGTTCACCTAGAATCTCAGCGGTTTGCATCGCCGGGTAAACCATCGAGCCATAGGCACAAATCAGCACATCGTCGCCCTGACGTACTAGCTCACCTTTGCCAATTTCCAACGGTTCCCAACCTTCTTCCATTAAGGGTGCACCATTACCATTTCCGCGAGGATAACGCATTGCGATCGGGCCATTGTGCTGAATCCCCGTCACAATCATCCGTTGCAGTTCCGCTTCATCTTTCGGAGCCATCAGCGTCATGTTTGGAATCAGGCGCAGATAGGCAATGTCATACATCCCCTGGTGTGTCGGTCCATCTGAACCAACAATTCCAGCCCGATCGAGACAGAAAAACACATGCAAGTTCTGAATACAAACATCGTGAATAATCTGGTCAAACGCCCGTTGTAGGAAAGTAGAGTAAATTGCCGCCACAGGAATCATTCCCTGCGTCGCCAGCCCAGCCGAAAGCGTCACGGCATGTTGTTCCGCAATGCCCACGTCGATATATTGATCAGGAACCCGTTTTTGGAAAATATCCAGCCCAGTTCCGGTCGCCATAGCCGCTGTGATACCGATGATGCGTCGATCGTTTTCCGCAAGTTTTGAAAGCGTTTCGCCAAAAACCTTGGAATAGCTCGGAGGCTTAGGCTTAGACGATGGAGCCGCTTTGCCCGTCACTAAATTAAATGGGTTTTGAGCATGGTAGCCTACTTGATCTTTTTCGGCGATTTCATAGCCTTTGCCCTTGGTTGTGGCGACATGGACGATGACCGGACCCGTGATTTTATGGGCTTCTTTGAAGGTCGTTATTAAATCCTCCAAGTTGTGTCCGTCCACAGGTCCCATGTAGGTGAAACCAAGTTCTTCAAATACGGCACCCACTTTAGGCACCGCCAATCGCTTCATGCCTTCTTTAACGCGGCTTAATTCCGGTGAGAAAGGCAGATTTTTTACCTGACCTTCAATGTTATCGCTCAGGAACTGCATCGGCGGACTGAGGCGAATTTTATTTAAATATCGGGGAATCGCACCGACATTGGGAGAAATTGACATTTCGTTATCATTCAGCACCACTAACAAATTAGTCTTCAGGTGTCCCGCATGATTAATTGCCTCAAGCGCCATGCCGCCCGTTAGAGACCCGTCGCCAATCACCGCTACACATTTGTAATTTTCGCCCTTGGCTTCCCGTGCGAGAGCCATGCCCAAGGCAGCTGAAATACTGGTGGATGCATGACCTGCACCGAAATGGTCAAACTTGCTTTCTCCTAAATTGAGATAGCCCGATAGTCCATTCTTCTGACGAATGGTGCTGAATTGGCTATATCGCCCAGTGATCAGTTTGTGGGGATAGGCTTGATGTCCAACGTCCCAGACGACTTTATCGCGATCGAGGTCTAAGGTCTGATAGAGTGCCAGGGTGAGTTCTACAACGCCAAGTCCTGGCCCAAGGTGACCGCCCGTTGCAGCGACGGTCTGAAGATGTTTGTCACGAATTTGTCTGGCGATTTCTTGAAGTTCTCGGATCGACAGTCCGTGTAACTGATTAGGATGGGTCAGTTCACTCAGATGCATGGGATTCCTTCTCTTGCTGTTTTTTAAGTGGATAAAATAATGTGGCCAACGCTAGAGAGTTGAAGCGTCTGAAGGGGCATATACTATCCTGTAATTAACTGTAGTTCATTGCACGGGTTTATACGGATAGGGGTGAAGCATTTCGACATGCTTAGACCTAATCTAGTGAAGGTGTGCAACGTTTTTCAACAGTATCTAAGGCATTTGTAACTAGAATTTGAGAGTAGTGTCTATGTTAAAATTTAAAATGTTGAAGTTTAAAAGCAGTGCTATGGTCCAGATTGGGTTGACCTGTACGATCGCCGCCCTAGGCATTCCGTTGAGCATCTCGTCTCCAGCCCAAGCAAATCCTTACAACGCCTGCACGAGAGATTTAAGCAATGCCAAGCTGGACCAAGTTTCCATTGGTAAGGGCTGTGCTGAAGCCTTGCATCCCGATACAGTCGGAACCTGCGTGGCACGAATTACCGGGCCAACCGTAAATCCTATCACAGCGGTGTCGGCCCTCGATGCTTGTCGTCAAGTGCGCCGACCTTTGGAGTTAGCCACCTGTGTTAATGAAATTCGTAATTCTGACCAATCGCAAACTCAGATGATGGATGTCTTGGATGCGTGCCGTCGTAGTCTATTGCCAGAGCGCTTTGCTCAATGCGTGGTCGGTTTCCGCAATACGCCCTTAGAACGCAAGATCTCTGAAGGTCTTATGACTTGTCTGGATGCAACCGACTACCGTAAAGATGTGGTTTTGAGACCTTTAAGCGACCTGATTAATACATACGTTCCCGCTCCACAGGGTAGTTCGGTCCAAGTTACTCCGGTTCCGCAAATCATTAAACCAACGCCGCAAACGTCACCAACGCCTAAAACATCCCCAACGCCGCAGTTGTTCTAGGAGGCAGGTTGTTCTAGGTGTACAAATCTTTTAGGAGACCACTACAGTTTTTCACAATCCGATCCAGAGTCCGATCGCAAGACTGTGAAAAACTGTCCGGATACTTAATTTAAATGCCTGTATATAGCTATGTGTAAGGAAAATTTTGCAATAAAAAAGCAGTCCCTACCCGGTTTGGACTGCTCTTATGCTAGACAATTAGCTTCTCAATCTACATTAATAATCCCTCAAAACCCGGTGAGCAACATCCATCTTAAGGAAGATACTCAAAAAGTGAGATTTTGGCACTTTTAAGGATGAACCCATCTGAGGCATGTCCTAATTCTCTCTAAATCTCTTGCCCGACTGCGATCGCAATGGCCGCCGGGTAAATTTTATGTTCTTGGATTTGAAGTCGGGCTTGCAGGGTTTCTAGGGTGTCGCTCGCCAAAACCGGAACTGCTGCCTGCATCACAATGTTGCCACTATCAACCTCCGTCACCACATGGTGAACCGTGCAGCCCGTGATTTTTACGCCAGATTCAAAGGCTTGTTCGATCGCCCTGCTCCCCTTAAAACTTGGCAACAAACTGGGGTGAATGTTTAAAACTCGATTTGGAAAGGCGTTAATCAAAACCGGGGTAACAATCCGCATCCAACCCGCCATCACTATCCAGTCTGCTTGATAGCTTACTAACACTCCAACGATCGCTTGATCCAAGAGTTCCCGAGTTGCGAATTGTCGATGGTCTAGACAGATGGCCGGAATTCCTAAACGTGTTGCGCGCTCAATGACGGTTGCGGTGGGATTGTTGTAGATTAGAACGGGAACTTCGGCGTTCAATTGACCGGAATGGATGGCTTGAACGATCGCTTCAAAGTTGCTACCACTACCGGATGCCATAATGCCGAGTCGGACTCTTCGATTTGCGGTTTGATTTACTGTTGGATACTCTGAAGATCCACCTATCGGACGGATGGGTGGTGAAATTAAGGCATCTTGGTCCCAAGTCGTCATCACTAAAAATATTCCTGCAAACTAACAACAAGACCAACAAATAAGACAGTGGAGGTGCCTACTTGAGGATATATTGAATTAGCATTATTCCATGCCACCATTCGATCGATGTTTTAATTCCTATGTCTTACGCCGTTGCCACATTCTATAAATTTGTTGCTCTGCCCGATTGTGAATCGCTGCGATCGCAAATCTTTGAGCACTGTCAGCAAAATGATGTGTATGGCAGTATTTTATTAGCTCAAGAAGGCATTAATGGCACGGTCTGTAGCGATCGCGGGCATCTCACCGCATTCATTGAATTTCTTCGTCAAGACCCTCGCCTGTATGATCTCACCACCAAAGAATCAGAAAGCAATCGTGCCCCTTTCGATCGGTTAAAGGTGAAAGTGAAGCCCGAAATCGTTACGTTGGGTAGGCCTGATATTAATCCCAGCGATCGGGCCGGAACCTACGTCAAACCCCAAGATTGGAATGCGCTGATTCAGGATCCAGAGGTGTTGGTAATTGATACGCGAAAAGCCTTTGAAGTCTCTACCGGAACGTTTGCGGGCGCAGTTGACCCAAACCTTGATTCCTTTCGGGAGTTTCCAAGCTATGTTGAAACAAATTTGAATCCCACGCAGCACCCAAAAGTTGCGATGTTTTGTACGGGTGGAATTCGGTGTGAAAAAGCTTCAGCCTATATGCTGTCCGCTGGGTTTGAGACGGTTTATCATCTTGAAGGGGGCATTTTAAAATATCTCGAAGAAATTGACCCAGAAGAGAGTCTTTGGGAAGGCGAGTGTTTTGTCTTTGACCAGCGGGTTTCCGTGACCCACGGCGTTCATCCGGGAACCCATACGATTTGTGTGGCTTGTGGTTATCCAGTTTCACCCGAGGAAATGCGATCGTCTCTTTATCAACCAGGGCTATCTTGTCCGAGTTGCCATGATCTCTTAACGGCGACCCAGCAGCAACGAAATCGGGAACGAGTTAGACAACGACAACAAGTCATAGCCAGCAAACTAAGCTCAATAGATTGAGTAGTCTACGAACTATTCTCGATAGGGAAACTTGACCGTTAAACCGCCGTACTCTGCCCGTCTAACCAATCTAAAATTTGGCCCAGCTCTGAAATCGACACGAGTCCGTATTGCCACAAAACCATGGGCATGAGGCTGGGCATCTTGTGAGCTTGCTGAAACGCGAGGGCGATCGAGTCTGAAGATAACGACAGGTCATCTCGTAGATAGCGCATTAGAGGATGATTGGTTAGTTCCATTAGTATCGGTCCCTCCCGAAAAATAAGATTTGTTATGAGGGGTTTGAGAATCTGAAGCGATTGAATCACTCGCAAACTGGTCTATGATTTACTTCGACATAAAAATTGTACAAACGCAGTAAATCAAATTCTAATTAAAGGATCTATTTATTGATGTCAGTATTCTGCCTTACATTTTTGAAGTTGGTGGATTTTTACTCATCTTATTATCTTTAATTCACAATCTAGCCCGATCGAAGGATGTTTTATAAGCAGACTTAGGTTATGCCTCTGGATTTGAGGCCCAAAACGATCGCAATTAATAGACTCGGCAACAAAATAATCCCCCAGGCAAGCCGATCGCTGGCCACAATATTCAGTGCAGGCATCACATATTTAATTACCAGCGCCAGAGCCGTCGAACCTCCGAACAGTTTCGCGATCAAGATGAGACTTGCGGGGTTGGAATCGCTGGATTTTTCGATCGGGAATTCAGGCATGTCCTAGTTCCGAGGTGAGAGAGTGTAGAAAATTTTAATGGTAGAGATCAAATTTTAGGAATTCAGTGACATCATAGAGGAGTTACATGGATAACAGAGCAATTAATGGGTATTTATGACTTCAGCTTCCCCTACTCCTGACATTTTAGAGTCTTCATCTGATGAGCCTAATGCTTTAGGTCCGAACCTGAGCCTTGTAGATGCTATTGAAGTGGTGATCGATAGCCTAGATAGCGGAGATACTGCGCTCGTCAGTCATGGGAAAACTGGACATCTCTGGAAGTTTCAGTATGGCAGTGTGCAAGTCTTTGTCCAGCTTACGGGCAGCAGCGGTGAGGATGTCTTGACGGTTTGGGCCAAGGTATTGAGCTTGCCCGTTAAAAATGAAGCGGCACTGACTCGACAGCTTCTAGAACTTAATTGGAACACGACTTTTGAAGCTCGGTTTGCAATAGCCGATGGTCAAGTTTCCGTGATGACCACTCGTAGCGTGGAAGATTTGTCTGCGGCGGAAATTTCTCGTGCCATCACGATCGTGGCGGGGATTGCCAATGAGCATGACGATCGACTGATCGCTGAATTCCCTGCGGCGTAATGTCGCGTAATGCCTGGAGACTTCTGCCGCTTTCTTGTACCAATGGGGCGACCCAAATGGCAATCGATGAGGCGATTTTTCGTGCGGTCGAATCCGGGGAAAGTCCGCCGACCCTACGGTTTTATCAGTGGGATCCGATCGCTATTTCCTTGGGTTACCACCAGCGCAACCATCCAAATCATTGGAATGATCTAACATTTTTAGGCGCAACCGTTCAGTTAGTTCGGCGACCGACGGGCGGACGGGCTGTTTTGCATCAAGGCGATTTGACCTATGCGGTGATTGCATCCGGTTTTACTGATAATCGAGTCGAGAGTTATCGCCAAATCTGTGAGTTTTTAATTCAGGGTTGGCGATCGCTCTCTTATAATCTTTCCTACGGCAACGCAGGGCGCGGCTATATTCACAATCCTGATTGCTTTGCAACTGCGACAGGTGCAGACTTAGTTTTACCAACAGGCCAAAAATTAATCGGTAGCGCCCAAAAACGATCGGGCCAGACGATTCTTCAACACGGTTCTATGCGGTTAACCCCAAATTCTGAACTGTTTGAAACTGTGTTTGGTGAGACTGATCGAATTTCTAATTATCCAGAAATGCCCACAATCGATCGAATCATAGAGGCTCTAGTGGATGCTGCTGAAACTTGTTTTGGCGCTAGTTTCTTGGTGGGTTCTTTGAGTGATGTAGAGGAATGTTGGATCAGTCAAAACTTACAGAGAAATCAAACAGAATAATCACAGCAAGGTCATATTAAATTAATATTTTCTACACTAATTTAATCAAAATCGCAAATTGAAATATATTGATTATGGAATATATATGTTTGTATAATCAACCTATGTATCAGGTTTGATTTTTATTATGTCTTTAACTCGTCAGCTCAACCTATATGCATTTTTAGCAAAGTTGCCTGGATTTAGAACAAGGTATATTGCAAAGATTATGTTAGTTGCCTTCTTAGGTATACACATTCCACTACTAACGTTATTGCTTAGTTTTTTAATAATTCGTACTGAGTCCTTAGCGACGGTGATTCATATCTTGAGCATTGCGCTAATCGCAACATTGGTCGGAACAATTGCCACACTCTACGCCCTAAATTATCTCCTAGCTCCTGTAATTCTAACCTCTGCTGCGCTAAAGCATTATTTAGATACTCGGACGTTACCTCAATTGCCAACAGACTTTAAAGACGAGGCTGGAACATTAATGGGGCACACCTATCAGACGTTATATCAATTAGATAACTTGATTGATTACATGACTTATTATGATGCATTGACGGGTTTGCCCAATGCAGAACTCTTACAAAATCGGCTTGAAGAAATGCTCGATGAATTCTCACATCAGTGCTTTACAATCACCATGGTTGGAATTAATGACTTTTCAAATTTATGCTATCGGCGAGAATCTTATATTGTTAATCAACGTTAAATCAGCCCTATAAAATAACAAACAATCAGATACAAATTAGGGTGAATCTTGGTATTCGGTTGAGTTCATTGGATGAGACTCAAGTTGCGAATCAGAACTCTAGAGTGCTTATCGATCGGCTGATACAACAAGCAAATATGACACTTCGTACCGCCCAGATCGATCGGCAACCTTACCAATTTTATTCATCAAGCTTAAACCAGAAATTACAGCGTCAGATTGTTTTAGAGAATGATCTGCATAATGCGATTGAGCGGCAAGAAATGCGGGTTTATTATCAACCGATCGTCAAATTGCAGAGTGGTGAAATCATTGGAGTAGAAGCTTTAATTCGTTGGCAACATCCGAAGCTTGGATGGATCTCACCAGACCAATTTATCTCGATCGCAGAGGCAAATGGCTTGATTGAATCCATTGGAAATTGGGTACTGAAAGTTGCCTGTCTAGACCGAAAAGCTTGGCGAAATAAAGGATTGTGCCCGATTAGAATATCGATCAATTTATCAGCCAGGCAACTAGAACATCCTGATTTAGTGAAGCATATTGGTCAAATCTTGAATGACACGGAAACTTCAGCAGCGGATTTGGAATTAGAGATTACAGAAAGTGCATTGATGGGAGATATTGAACGATCGATAGAAACCCTAACCCAATTACGAAATCAAGGTATTTCCCTTGCATTAGATGATTTCGGAACGGGTTACTCATCGTTAAGTTATTTGAAACGACTTCCAGTCAATATGCTAAAAATCGATCGATCGTTTGTCACTAATATTCTGCAACACCCAGACGATGCAGCTATTGCTGAGAGCATTATTTCACTCGCCCATAATTTTAAGTTGAACATTACAGTAGAGGGAATCGAAACTCAAGCACAGGTAGAACACTTTAAGCAGCAAGGCTGTCATGAAGGCCAAGGCTTTTATTTTAGTCCTGCGGTATCAGCGGAAACAATAACAACGTTACTTCAAGGACAGACTTTTAGTCGTGGCGAATATTTAATTAAAAAATAAAAAGGAAGCCGATTGACGACTTCCCTCATTCCAAGCAATCTAAAGATAGATTTGTCTTAAATACTACACTGTAGCTAACTCTTTTTCAGGACGTTTACTATTACGAATTCCTGCGATCGCATCCTTATAGTCTGGCGCATTAAAGACGGCAGAACCTGCAACGATCGCATTGGCTCCCGCTTCCAAGACTTGCCAAGTATTGTTTCCCTTTAAGCCACCGTCTACTTCAATCCAAGGATCCAAACCCCGTTCGTCGCACATTTTCCGCAGTTGTTGAATCTTGGGAACCACTGATGGAATAAAGCTCTGACCACCAAAGCCAGGATTGACACTCATGATTAATACGAGATCACAGAGATCCAAGACATAATCAATCGTGTCTAGAGACGTTCCTGGATTCAAGACAACGCCAGCTTGTTTGCCTAAGTCTTTAATCATCCCCAACACCCGGTGAAGGTGAGTGGTAGAAGTTTGCTCTGCATGGACCGAAATGATGTCTGCGCCAGCTTTTGCAAAGTCGGCCACATACCGCTCAGGCTCAACAATCATCAAGTGAACATCAAGCGGCTTTTTTGTATGGGGACGGACGGCTTCAACAATCAATGGACCGATCGTGATGTTTGGGACAAAACGACCATCCATGACATCCACATGGATCCAGTCTGCACCCGCAGCATCCACTGCCCGAATTTCTTCACCTAGACGACCAAAGTCAGCGGATAAGATAGACGGTGAGATCATCGTGGTTTTTTGGGAGGTCATGGCAGGCTCAAAAAATAAAGGATTGACGGTGCATGATCTCGAAAATTATTGAGAACGCTACACAGATTCAATCAGTCTAACAAAACGTGAATCTTTTTTAGCACCACATGTCCCACACACATATCCTAAGATGCCCCTAAGATATGAATACGAAAGATTGAAGTGGGCGGTTTGAGACTATGAGAACGCAACAACCGCCGAGCCATTTACACCCGATCGCATCCCTTGGTGTTCTGATAGTGGCCAGTCTATTCAGTACTGGATTCATCGTTGTTCCGCCACCCATAGAGGAGGGTTCTGTTGGACCCAATGGGATTGATGCCCTTCGACTTCAGCGATCGCCCTTTAATTTGACGGGTCGAAAAATTGTGATTGGCCAAGTCGAAGTAGGCCGCCCGCCCATGTTTGGGGTTGATAAGGCGCAGGATAAACTGAAGCGGATTCAGCCTGAAGATTCGTTTTTTCATTTCAAACTCAACCAGGTTTTTTATCGCGATCGTTTGGCTATTTCTAGCAATCTGACGATGGATCCTCCGATCGATGGTGAGACGCTCCAAAGCCAAGTTGATCCCCATGCAACCCAAGTGGCCAGCATCATTCTCGGTCAGCACAAACTTCTTCAAGGCATCGCCCCAAACGCCCGAGTCTATTCGGCAGCAGCAGGGGGCATCATGCGCGGTGCCCAGCGAGAAGACTGTCTGGCGGCCCAAACGGTTGCCTTGCAAAATAGTAATGATGTCCGGGCGATAAATCTAAGCTTTGGCGAATCACTCTTGGAAGACCCACGGCCTAATGCTTTGCTCGACGGAAACTCTCTGTTGACTCAGTGCGTCGATTGGTCGGCACGGGTCCAAGATGTGTTGTATGTGATTGCGGGCAACCAAGGAAAGGGAGGCATTCCCATTCCAACCGACCATTACAACGGCATGACGATCGCCTCTTCAAAAGCCGTGAACGATCGCTATGGCAATCTCTACAGTAAAATCGATTTTTCAAACCTTGGCGACACCCTCCCCAGCCTGAGTCAGCCCCGTCGTGGCAAAGAAAGTAATACTGGAAACCGCCGACAGGTTGCGCTTTCAGCTCCCGGCCACCGCATCACCGTTCGTAAGCTGAATGGTCAAATCACCACGGCAACAGGCACCAGTTTCGCCACCCCCCATGTCACTGGGACGGTTGCGCTGCTTCAGGAATGGGGCGATCGGCAACTTGTGAAAAGCTGTAAGCGGGGGAATGGTTGTTCATTGCCTTGGACTACGGATGCGCGCCGCCATGAGGTGATGAAGGTTGTGTTGATGAATTCGGCAGACAAGCTTCAGGACTCCGGCGATGGGAATTTGTTGGGGATGTCTCGGACGATGATGCAAAAAAATAATCAGGACTGGTTCACGTCAAAAAGTTTCACGTCTCAAAATCTCCCGTCAGATTCAGCGAGCAATCTATCTCCGCTAAACATCCAGTTCGGCACCGGACATCTCAATGCTAGCCGTGCCCATCAGCAATTCGATGGCGGACAATGGAAACCGGGAATGGTGCCACCGATCGGCTGGGATTATCGAACTATTGATCAATCTCGGGTTATGGATTACGCGATTTCCTCCGAGCTTAAAGTCAACAGCTACATTTCCCTTACGTTAGCTTGGGACCGCCAAGTTGATTTGCAGGACCGGAATCTGAATGGAAAATTTGACCTGACTGAGACCTTTGTCGATCGGGGTTTAAATAATCTCGATCTCTATCTGATGTCCATGGATGAGCAAGATACTCGCCGTAGCATTGCCTCGTCTGTTAGCAATGTGGATAGTGTGGAACATATATTTCATAAAATTCCCCGATCGGGCCAGTACAAAATTCGGGTAGTCTTTCGATCGCAAATCAATGAACCGACTCAGGCATTTGCTTTAGCGTGGTGGAGCGTTCCGGTCGTTAATATCTTGAAAAATTCTAAGTAAATATGTCCCGAAATCGATCGTTCTCCATTGTATCTAACGTTGTCTAGAATCAATTACAAGCGCATCACCGGGCATCCATGAAGAATCATCAACTTAATCGAAAAATTGGAGGATCCCTATTAGCCCTGAGTCTAATGTTGGGCGTAATGGGTTGTACTGCCCCAGCTAGCCGATCGGCAGATTCGCTGCCCATAGCCAGCCAGCCCAATTCTTCTCTTGTTGCCCAGCCCAGCATTGACGGACGAATCTCTCGACCCGCATCAAAACCAATGAACTCTAAGCTGATTGCTGCTCAAACCCGATTTAGCTTGAATCTTTTCTCAACAATTCACAAAAAAGATCCCAAGAGAAATTTATTCATTTCGCCCATCAGCATTTCTCAAGCGATCGCCATGATCTACAACGGTGCAGCGGCGGAAACCCAAACAGCGATCGGATCGGCACTTGCCCTAGAAGATTTGTCGCTAGACGATTTTAATAGCGCCAACGAAGATCTCCGCAACGCCCTAGAATATCCCGGCAAAAACATTCAGCTCAACATTGCGAATTCCATTTGGACTAACCAAGATACGCCCATTAGTCCTAACTTTATCCGTCGCAATCAACAGTTTTATAACGCTAAGGTCGAGTCTTTAGATTTCAATAATAAAAAGTCGATCGGCATCATCAATAATTGGGTCAAACGTAATACCCAAGGCAAAATTGAGGGAATTGTCGATCAACTTAGCGAGGCCGATCGGCTGATTCTTGTCAATGCTACTTACTTCAAAGGCGACTGGAGTAGCCCGTTTACCTTAGACCAAACTACGCCTCAAGACTTCTCTGCTTCTGACGGGAAGAAGACCGTGCCGATGATGGCAAAGCGAGGGACATTTCGCTATTTTGAGATGGAGGGGTTACAGGCCGTTGCATTGCCCTATGGCGATCGGCGGTTGAATCTCTACGTTTTTCTGCCAAAAAATGGACAGACTCTTGATACCGTTATTCAAACCCTCACGCCAGAAACTTGGTCGCAGTGGATGAGCAAGTTTAGAACGGTTCCCGGCTATCTCCAGTTGCCGCGCTTCAAAATGGAATCTAAGCTAGAACTTCAGAACCCCTTAAGTGAACTCGGAATGGGGATTGCTTTTAGTGATAAAGCTAATTTTTCAAGCCTCAGCACCCGTCCAGTTCAAATTGATCAAGTAGTTCATAAAACCTTTGTTGAGGTGAATGAATCTGGCACCACAGCAGCAGCAGCGACTGCGATCGGAATTAGATCTACCTCAGTAGAAGCGGTGAAAATGCCTTTTGAAATGAAGGTCAATCAACCATTCTTGTGTGTTCTTCGTGATGATATAACGGGCGCTATTTTATTCATGGGCGCTATCAACAATCCTTAAATTCCTAATAGTCCAAAGGGCAGAATGTAGGTTTCAAATGATTATTTAGCGTCATGTCGTGGAAATGATGGCAAATTGATCGCAGCCATTGAATCTCGTTTTTGAGACTTTGTTTTGGAAATTAGAGGGGCAATAGGAATGGTTGGGAGTTCTTCGTCTCTTGAATGTGTTGTCCCGACAATAATTACCTCTTCGCCCATGATTGCATTGACCTGAGCAATTACCTCCGCCCAATTATCTAATCGTTGTGCATCGTCGAGCGTTGGGTTGCGTTCAATTTGGCTGAGATCGAGTTGATCACCATCATCGTCTGAGACTGCTTCAATTTGAGGGGTTACTACGATCGGGGTTTCGGTTGGGGTTTCAACTGAGGCTTCGATCGCAACGGCAACGGTTTCCTCAAGGGCAGATGTCTCCCCAATACTGCCTAAATCACGGTTTAAACAACGGTCTGGTTCACTTTCCGTCACGATCGCATTGGCCCAAGGCTGACGTATCGGTGTCTCATTGACTTCGACTATTGCACTCGTAACACTCCAAGGCTGGACAGGTTGCGATCGGGGGATTTTGACTTTGGGGGGCGAGATGACGACAGGGTTCAGGGCTTCGTCTAAAAAGTCGGCCACAAATCCTTGAGCAGTCGCAGGCGGCACATCTAAGCATTTTTCAAGGGCTGCTTTGAATTGCAACGTGTAGCGTTGTTGACGATGAAGCCGCGATCGTAAATCTCGGGCTGTTTGCTCTGATTGGGTAAATTGGTGAAGATTTTCACTCGATCGTTGTTGTACTGCGGCACATTCGCGCTCAAGTTGGGCGATTTGTTCGTGGCTGCTTTGAAGCTGATCGGTTAATGTTTCCACTAAGATCTGTTGCCTTTGGGCCATGCGATGAGAGTTTTCTAGTTCTACAAATAGCTGGCTGAGTCGAACTTGTGATCCGGATAGAGCTTGATTTTGTTGGGCCAATAGGCTGTCGGAACTTTCGGATGAATCAGACTGCGCCAGAGTGACAGCTTTCCAGCGTTCGATTTCAGCCCACAGTGACGTTTGCGATCGCAGTAATGCGGCTTCGAGTTCAGTGACTTGCGATCGGAGTTCTTGGTTTTGGGTCTGGACCTTCACATAAAAATCGCCACTGACCAAACTCGGCGGGACCGGAAGCTCTTCCCCTTGCTGTAATAGGTCGTCCACAGGCATCGAATTCGGAAACGTTACAACTTCCCATTCGTCTGAAGGTCTGGTTTCATGAGAATGAGGCGAATTGGGCTGATTTTGGGTAGATTCATGCATAATTTTGATGTCCTGCGTGACGTTCTGCCTATGAAAACCTTAAAGCTAGGATAACTTAAGTCTGAAGTAAGTAAATTAAGTCTTTTGACTCATATTGAACTTCTGGAAGTTTTGTCAAGCACTTGGCGTAAAAGATCTTGATGTTGGGTTGCGCCTTGAATTAACGTTTGGCGAGCATCTTCACGGTCCGTCCGTCCATCTTTCGGATTGCCATAATCGCTGCCCTGATCTATGGCTCGTTTCAATTCCGGGAGCCATTCACCTATACGGTTATCAAAGGTTGGATCCATTTCGCCGAGTTCTACGACACCACTCAAATGAGCCGCTTCCATCACCTTTGTCACTTTTGGATCGTAGCTTAAGGCAAAGCAGTTGCAGCCTTCAGAGATGGACATAATGACCGCATGAAGCCGCATTGCGATAGTAAATATAATGCTGGGATGCCCAAATAATCCCTTCATCACTTGAGGATTATCTAGTCTCAAAACCATACTCCTGGGAATCCTTGCCTGTAAATCTTGGGCTAATTTCCCATCCAAGCTTTCCTGAAACGGCACCAAGAGAATAGTGAACCTACGATCGTTTTTCTGAAACTCGATTAAGGACTGAATTAGAATTTCCAGCCGATCGGGCGTTAAGCTCGAATGCTCCCGAAGATTCATGGCAATGCAATATTTGCTGTTGTGATCACGAAAATGTGGGTCATTAGAAAAGTCAAAACTGTAGTCTGCTTTCATTGCCCAGACAGGATCGGGAGCGATCGTTGCTGGAATTCTCCAACGTTGCAACATTTCATAGGAAGCCAGATCGCGTACCGTCACCAGCCGACAGCGTTTCAACACATTTCTCGTCAGCCAACGGTTCGATCGATGCTTCAACGGTCCGATGCCCTGTGCCCAAGCGATCGTCTCCAAACCTAACATCTGGGCCAGTTTCATCAAGCCGCCGTAATATATCGGACTCACCCGGCTGCTGTTGTCCTGCATCAAGCTTCCGCCACCCCAAATGAAGACGTTGGCTCGACGCATCTCTTTAACCACAGCGATTAAATCCCAGCGATCGCAAGCTTTAACGTGGTAACGATCGCGGGTCTCGGTTGGATTTTTAGATAGAACAATGGGTTCGATGTGGTCAGGAAGGGATTGAAGCAGGCAAATTAAGAGTGCTTCGTCCCCGGCATTGCCCATGCCATAGTAGCCGCAGAGAATTGCCCGTTGTTTCGACATGTCACAGAGATTGAGAAATTAGCTTGAGACCTATAATAGAGCAGACATTGAGAGATAGTTATTTTATGAATGCGCTTTCGATTCCCACTTGGATTATTCATATTTCCAGCGTCATTGAATGGATTGTGGCAATCTTTCTGATCTGGCGCTTTGCTGAAGTGAAAAATCTGCCCGCTTGGCGATCGCTCTCCTTCGGAATGTTACCCGCCCTCGTGAGTGCGATGTGCGCTTGTACTTGGCACTTTTTTGACAATAGTCCCGCGCTGGAATGGTTGGTGACAACTCAGGCAGCGACCACCTTACTCGGCAACTGCACGATGATGGCGGCAGCTTGGTGGATTTGGAAAAACCGATCGCCCAGTCCGTCTGATGGGTCCGTCTAATGTCTAAAGAATCGTTATTCGCACTGTCATTATTTCCTTACTTAGGCTTTCTTTGGTTCCTCGGGAAATCGGGTCAAGCGCCCAAGTTGGTGATGGTTGGCTTTTATTTATTACTGGTATTTGTAGTGGTTACTATCCCTGCCGGACTTTATGCTCGCAATATCTACGGTCAGGAGTTGGCCAATGTGGACTGGCTCCATGGTGCTGCGGAGTCGTTTTTAACCTTATCTAATATTGTGGTAGTTCTAGGATTCGCCCAGGTGTTGCAAAACATTCAGTCCAAATAAGACTACTGGAACTTGCATCATTCATTTCTCGTCACCAAACCTAAAGTAGAATGCAATCCGATTTCTAAATTTTGGTCAGTCCGAAATTGAATGTGTCACAATCATCAGCGATCGTCCCGTGCAGATTTTGGTAAGTTGCGATCGTTGTAGGTTTGTTGTTGCAAATGTGTTGATGTGTTGGTTCTTCACCTAGATTATTTTTGCTAGATTCAGTTGTTCATTTTTATCGATGCCCCGTAGGGTGTGTCAGGAGCCATTATGAAATCTTTAATCCGTTGGAGTACAAACCTAGGTCTTGCAAGTGGAGCGCTTTTGAGTGCCATGTTGCTGAATACCCTATCGGTATTGGCCCTCACCCCGGAGCAAATCACCCAAAAGCTTGGCCCGATTCCGGTCTTTACCCTGACGGATGACAAAGGTGCGCCCTTGGTATCGAATCCGCCTAAGGACGAAAAAGCAAATCCGATCGCTCGTGTCTTTCTCAGCCAAAAAGATGCTCAAGAGTTTTTGGCTCGTCTAAAAGCTGAAAAGCCTGACCTTGCGAAAAGCTTGCAGGTTCGTCCTTTATCCATGGCGGAAGTCTATGATTTGAAGCTCAAAAACAAGGACAAACAGCCCCAACTAGACTTCGTTTACATTCCGACTCGTAAGCAGTCTGAGGCAGCTCTGGCGCTCGCGAATACCGCTGGTGCA
>JANXNM010000193.1 GCA_025354065.1 Synechococcales cyanobacterium 340R_concoct_173_sub
GCTGTGAGGCCATGCTAGAAAACGATCGGGCTAAGCTCCCAATTTCGTCCCGGCGCTCTGTTTCAAGTTGCATTTCAAAATTACCCCGCGCCAGAGATTCGGTCGCGATCGCCAGTTTTGCCAGCGGCAGATGAACATTGCGGCGAAGAATTCGATACAGCAAAAAAAGCTCGATCAATAACGCCAAGAAGCCTAGTATCACTAAGGGAGCCGTTGAAATCAGCGCCTTTATTGTTGATTCAGATTGCGGATACACCGTCACCCAATACCAATTGGGTCCATTAATTTTAGTAATTGCCCAAAACGATTTTCCCTGTGGATCTTTGATAATTTCCACTGATTCGTTTAGCAACTTAGCTTGCTGGAAAATGCGTTTAAATTCCGGGTCATCAATCTTTTGCAGGTTTAGCTTACCATCGGACGCTTTGAGTTCATCCATTCGATCGGGATGAACAATGATTTGGCCATTATCTCGAAAAATTAAATTATAACTGTGCGGGAATTTGTCCTGAAGCGTAACCTCCATTAGTTCATTGAGAATAATATCGTTGCCGATCGTCGCTACATGGTTACCTCTCGAATCATCCACAGGCGTGATCAACGAAACCATCCACCGAGATGCTGGACGATCGAAATAAAGTGAAGTCCAACGCGGAGAACGATCGGGATTTTTTTCAGGTGTCGCAAGAAGACTATATTCTTCTTGAGTCATGTCCGTACTAGGAGGCGCTTCAAGTCCCCAGAGCGTACTTGGACGATAGTCTACGGACACATTTTGGTTACTGTTTATCCAAGTATTATTGTACTGGCCATACCAAGCTCGACCATAGAGACTCGTCAATTCTTCAAAAAGCAGAATCTGTCCCTTAAGTTCATCACTCATCAGGTGAATCTGTGGTCCGACGAAGATAGTTGCTTTTTGTAAAGATGGAAACGCTTTCAAGTCTTTTCCCTGAGGGAAATTTCGATAAGTCTGGTCATTCCACTGATATATCTGTTTACCAAATCTTGTCACGACATCCGGTAACATCGGTTGCTTAAGCCGCTCCATTAGATCAATCTTGAGAATCTTATGATTTGATTCTGCAAGCTTGAAAATATCATGATCGTGACGCGATCGATCTCTTAAATGGCGTTGTAAATCTTGCCGAAGATGAAACTCAGCTTCTTGTAAGGCGTGGAAATAGACGAAGGCGATCGCTAAGCCCGAGATTCCTACCACCGGAAACCCTAGCCACGCCATGGTTTTTAAGGTTAAAGA